>CAYXHU010000485.1:0-1958 GCA_964464675.1 uncultured Acidimicrobiia bacterium | reverse complement strand
CGTCGTCGTCGCGTTCGCGGCGACCCGGGCCCTCGTCGGGTTGACTGCCGACATCACCGGCGGCGTCGTCACCATCTCGGTCTTCCGGGCCGGGATCGTGGCGCTCGGAGCCGGGGCCGCCACCGGCCTCGTGGTCGGAGGCGCGGTGGAACGGCTCGCCAACCCCGCCGTCTACGGGTTCGGCGGCGAAGCGTGGCCGGCCAACCCGGTCGCCTTCCTCCGGGACACGGCGGTGGCGCTCGGCTTCCCGATCCTCGCCCTGGCCGTCGGCGGTCTCGTCGTGTGGGGCCTGTCGGCCGTGCTCCTCGAAGCCTCCAAGGAAGTCGCGATCGTCGTGTTCGGTGCGGCGGCGGCTGCGGTCCTCGGGATCGCCGCGTTCGTCGCCTCACATCCCCCGGGTGGCCACAACGGCGGCTAGAAGCGCATCGGACTCGATCGCGCGCTCCGCTTCGCTCTCGACATCGGGTATCGACCCGCCGGGGGTGCGGCCCTCTTTCCTGAGTGACGCTACGTCATGCGGGAAGGGCCTCGCCGGGGCCGCATCCCGAAGCAGAACCGCAGCCAGCCCACCCTGCCCACGCCCTCATAGCACGCGAACGTGAGTGCCACCGAGGCGACCAGCAAGACCGACCACTGCGCCCCCACGGAGCATCCCAGTCGACCAGGTAGAAGGCGGCGATCACGATCACCGTCTGATGGAGGATGTACACCGGGTAGGAGCCCTCGAGCCGTTCGAGCACGCCGGCTCCTACTGGTGGTGGTTCACCCACGAGGAACCGATCCTCGACAACGGGCCGATCTGGTTCATCGGCGTCTTGCTGATCTTCTCGCTCGGGTACGCGGCGTGGCGGGCCTGGCGCCCCGCCGGCGTCATCCACCGCAGCGAGGACGGACGGCCTCCTCTCCGGTTGCTCCTCGGGCTTGGAGCGGGAATCGCGGTGCTTTCCTTCCTCGTCAGACTCGAGTTCCCGGTGGACACCGGCCAGGTGGTCAACCTCCACCTGTGGCAGTGGCCTGGGTACCTCGGCATGTTCGGCCTGGGCGTGGCCGCCGCCCGGCGGGGGTGGCTCCTGCCGGTCCCCGACCGGCTCAAGACGCTGTGCGGCCGGATCGCCCTCGCCGCGGTGCTTGTGCTCCCCGCCCTCATCTTCACCGCAGAGCCACTCGGGCTCACCGAGGACGACTACTTCGGCGGGTTCGGGTGGCCGGCGGCGGCGACCGCAATCGCCGAGGGTGCCCTCACCATCGCCGGGTGCGTCTGGGTGCTCGGCTTCGCCCAGCGGCGCCTCGCCGCGCCCCCCCGGCAGTGGCTGGCGCGCAGTGGCTACGCCGCATTCCTCGTGCAGGGCCCGGTGCTCATCGGCCTGGCCATCGCCCTGCGCCCGACACCGCTGCCGGGAGACGCCAAAGCTCTGCTCGTGGCGACCGTCGGGTTGGCCGGATCCTTCCTGCTCGCCCGGACGCTCGTCACCCGTACCCCGCTCGGCCGGGTCCTCTGAGCCGGCCTCAACCCAACTCGGCGAGGGCCGCGGCGAGGAACCCCTCGAGGCGCTCCCTGCGCTGCACGGCGTCCGGGGTGCCCGGCCAGTCCGCTACGGCATCCGTGCCGGCGTAGTACGGGATCAGGTCGATCCCGTCGACCACGTCCCAGTGCGGGTGGTACGCGTCGTCCGCGCCGATGCTCCGGTAGGCGTCGAGCACCGCCGCGGCGCCGGCCGTCTCGCCTCGCAGCACCAAGTCCACCCGCACCCTGGCCAGGTCGATGCCCAGCGGGCCCCGGCACCCCGCCAGCCAGTCCACGAACCCCGACACCGACGTTCCCTCCCAGAGCAGGTTCCCGTCGTTCGCGTCGCGGTGGATGAGCCCGGTTGCCGAGTCCGGGCCGGGCTCCGCGGCGGCCTCGAGCGCCCGTTCCCACAGTCGCGGCCGCCGGCGCCACGGCGGCGGGAACAGCTCGG
>CAYXHU010000484.1:0-1959 GCA_964464675.1 uncultured Acidimicrobiia bacterium | reverse complement strand
TCTTCTGCTGCAGCAGCTTGAAGTCCTGAAACACCGTCCCCACCGAGCGGCGCAGCAGCGGGACCTTCCAGGAGGGCAGCTTGGTGATGTGCTTGCCGGCCACCCAGATGTCCCCATCCGAGGGGAGCTCCTGTCGGAGCATGAGCCGGATGAGGGTCGACTTGCCGGAGCCCGAGGGACCGACCAGGAAGACGAACTCCCCCTTCTCGATCTCGAGGGAGACGGCGTCGACGGCGACCGTACCACCGTCGTACACCTTGGAGACGTTCTGCAGTCGGATCATGTTCTTCCCCGGAGTGGTTGGACGCCGTCTGCGACCTCTCCACCCCGGCCGTGGCGCCGAGCCACAGCGTAGTGCCGGAGCTCATCAAATCACGCGTTTGTCACCCGGCGGCTCAATGCCGCCGGGGGGCAAACCCCCTCCCTCAGGGAGGGGGCAAGGGGGAGGGTCCCACCACTAGCCCAACCCCGACTCCACCTGCACCACTCGACGCAACAAGAACAGCGGCTCAATGCCGCCGGGTGACAAACCCCCTCCCTCAGGGAGGGGGCAAGGGGGAGGGTGCTCAATGCCGCCGGGTGACAAACCCCCTCCCTCAGGGAGGGGGCAAGGGGGGAGGCTCCCACCACCAGCCCAACACCGCCGCGGGGATCGACGGAGCCCCCCTCCGGGCCGGGTAGGGTTCTGCGCCCATCCCGGAGAACCCCGTGTCCAGGACGTCCCGCCGAGCCCTCACCGACGGGATCACCGCGATATTGCCACTGCTCCTCGGCATCGTGCCCTTCGGCGTGATCGTGGGAGTCACCGCCGCCGGGACGGAGATCGGCGGCACCCTCGGGTATCTCACCTCGATCCTCATCTTCGCCGGGGCGGCCCAACTGGCCACCATCGAGCTGATCGGTCAGGGCACCGCGGCGCTGGTCGTCGTCGCCACCGGGCTGGTGATCAACTCGCGCCATCTCATGTACAGCGTTGCGCTGGCCGGACCCTTCCGACAGTTCCCGCGCTCGTGGCGCCTCGTTCTCCCCTACTTCCTGACCGACCAGGCGTTCGTGTTCTCGGTGACCCGGTGGGAGACCGAAGGCTCCCCCCACTACCGCCGGTGGTACTACCTGGGCACCGGCATCGGGCTCTGGCTCCCGTGGCAACTGGCGACGCTGGCCGGCGTGCTGGTGGGAACCGAGGTCCCGGAGTCCTGGTCGCTGGAGTTCGCCGTGCCGCTCGTGTTCCTCGGCCTGTTGACCGCCGGCCTCAAGAACCGGGCCTCGGTGGCCGCCGCCGTCGTGGGCGGCGTCGTCGCCGTGGTCGCCGCCGAGATGCCGTGGAACCTCGGGCTGATCGTCGCCATCCTCGCCGGCATCACGGCCGGCGTCGCCGTCCGGAGGTGGTGGACGTGATCAACCTGGTGATCGTGGTCTCGGTGGGGCTGGGGACCTATCTGACCAGGCTCTCGTTCATCGGCCTGCTCGGGAGCCGGCGTCTTCCGATCACCCTGGAACGCGCCCTGGAGTACATCGCCCCGGCCGTCCTCGCCGCCTTGGTCCTCCCCGCCGTCGTGCGCCCCGAGGGCACCGTCGATCTGAGCCCGGACAACCTGAAGCTGTTCGCCGGGCTCGCCGCTGCGATCGTGGCCTGGGCGACGCGCAACGTGCTCGCCACCATCGCCACCGGGCTCGGCACGCTGTGGCTCCTCGACGCCCTCTTGTGAGGGCATCGCCGTCCGGGAACCCACCGACCTCGGCCGAGCCTCAACCGGGCCCGGATCCCGCTCGCCCCGCCTCCGGTGTGTCGCCCGATGCGTCCTGACTCCCCCGGGCACGCTCGGAGGAGCGCTCCTCGATCACATGCTCGATGGAGGGCTGGTAGATCGACTCCAGCAGCCCGAGCGTGCCGCCGCCCCGGGTCCGCGGATTGAACCGATTGAAGACCCAGCCCCGCTCCCCGGCCACCCTCGAGTT
>CAYXHU010000483.1:0-1962 GCA_964464675.1 uncultured Acidimicrobiia bacterium | reverse complement strand
CTCAACCCGGCGAGGCCGCACGCCGGCGACATCCAGGCGTCGTCCAGGGCACGAACGTCGGCGCCGGCCAGCACCAACACCCCCTCGGCGCGCCGGACGCGAGCGACCAGGGTGTCGGTCGAGGGCAGCGGCGGATGATCGGCGGGCACGGCGCCCCAGATCATACGGGTCCCCGCCGACACCGCCCCGGCCAGGTCCTGCGCCGACGCCACGAACCGGGGTCCCAGCGCGGCCACGTCGATCGAGAGACAGTCGGGACCGAGCCCGGCGATCGGACTCCAGTCGGCGTCACCGCAGCAGTGGATCCCGACCCGGCCGGGGATCGAACCGATCACCGCCTCCAGTGCTCCGAGGGCGTCCCTGCCGCCGGGCGCCTCCCAGTCGAGCGCCGCCAGCGCCGGCTCGTCGAGCACGACCACGACCTCGGTGTCGGGGAACCGGCTCCGGATGGTGTCGAGATGGCCGAGGATCCGGGCGGTGAGCCCATCCACGACGCACGGCCACAGGCCCCTGCCCGGATGACCTCCGGTGCGGAGTGCCGCACCGAGGGTGATCGGCCCGGTCGCCTGCGTCTTCACCAACGGAGTGCGGGGGTCCAAGGCGTCCAGAGCAGCCGCCGCCCCGACGAAGGCTTCTGCGCCTGATCCCGGTAGTGCTCCGTATGCGAGTGCTGCGCCGTCGGCGCCGCATCCGCACAAGCCGTCGCCCCATTGCCGCAGCATCGACTCGGCGGGATGCCGCAGCGGGAGCTGCGGCAGGTACGGCACGGAGGCCGCCGCGGCGAACGCCGCCGCCTCGGCGGGGTCGGTGTGGGGCAGGGAGCCCACCCCCGTGGTTCGCCTCACAGCGCCCCCGTGATCGTGCCGCCTCCCAGCACCTCGTCGCCGCGGTAGAAGACCGCCGCCTGCCCCGGGGCCACCGCGTGCTGCGGGTGCCCGAACCGGATCTCAATGCGCCCGCCGCGCCGCGGTCCCACCGTGCAGGGGACTGCGGGGCTGCGGTACCGGATCTGCACCTCCGCCGGGCCGGCGTACGGGTCTCCCACGAAGGTGACGTCGTCGGCCGTGCAGCCGGCTGCCGCCAGCGCATCCCGATCGCCGACCACGACCGTGGCGGTCGAGGGACGGATCTCGAGCACGTACCGTCGCTCCCCGGCGGCCACCCCGACGCCCTTCCGCTGGCCGACCGTCATGCCGACCACGCCGTCGTGGCGTCCGACTTCGCGCCCCTCCCGATCCACGACGGGGCCGGGACGCGCCGCACCCGGCACCCGCTCGCGGAGAAAGCCTCGCACACCGCCGGGCCCCGCGAAGCACAGGTCCTGGCTGTCCGGCTTGGCGGCCACCCTCAGCCCGAGGCGGGCGGCGTGCTCCCGCACCTCCTCCTTGCGGAGATGGCCGATCGGCAGCAGGACTCGGGCCAGATCGTCGCGCCGCAGCCGGTGCAGCACATAGGACTGATCCTTGGCGGGATCGACGCCTCGCAGGAGGCGGGGGCCGGCCGGGCCCGGGAGTACCCGGGCGTGGTGGCCGGTCGCCAGAGCGTCGCATCCGAGCTCGGCGGCGCGGTCGAGCAGCGAACGGAACCGCACCCGGCGGTTGCACTCGATGCACGGGTTCGGGGTGCGGCCGGAGAGGTACTCGCCGGTGAACCGGTCGACGACGGCGCGCCTGAACTCCTCGACGTAGTCCAGGACGTAGTAGGGGACGTCGAGCGCTGCGGCGACCCGCCGGGCGTCTTCGGCATCACCGACGGTGCAGCAGCCGCCCATCGTGCCCCCGGGGCCCGTCCACTGCTTGAGCGTCGCCCCGACCACCTCGTGGCCCGCTTCTGCGAGCAGGGCCGCGGCGACGCTCGAGTCGACACCGCCGGACAAGGCGACCAGCACCTTCACACGAGCCCCTCCAGCGCCGCCAGCACGATCCGGGCCGCCTCGTCTCCGTCCCCGGGACGAGTGTCCCA
>CAYXHU010000482.1:0-1969 GCA_964464675.1 uncultured Acidimicrobiia bacterium | reverse complement strand
CGACGGCCGACTCGATCTTGCCGCGGTGGCGCACGATGCCCGGATCCTCGAGCAGACGGGCCACGTCCGGAACGCCGAACCCGGCTACGACCGTCGGCTCGAAGCCGGCGAACACCTCCCGGAACCGGTCCCGCTTGCGGAGGATCGTGCTCCAGGAGAGGCCGGCCTGGAAGCCTTCCAGGACAAGCTTCTCGAACAGGGTGCGGTCATCGAGTACGGCCCGACCCCACTCCTCGTCGTGGTACCGCCGGTAGGCGGGATCGTCGCCCGCCCACCAGCAGCGGGCGACGCCGTCCTCGCCGACGACGACCGGGTTCACTCCCGATCCAGGTCCAATGCCGCCGAGTTGATGCAGTACCTCAGGCCGGTCGGCTGCGGCCCGTCGGGGAACACGTGCCCGAGGTGCCCGCCGCAGGTGGCGCACACCACCTCGGTCCGCACCATGCCGTGGCTGCGGTCCTCGCGCTCCTCGATGAGGCCTTCACCGGCCGGCTCCCAGAAGGACGGCCACCCGGACCCCGAGTCGTACTTGGTCTCCGATCGGAACAGCGCCGTGCCGCACCCGGCGCACCGGTAGGTCCCGTCGTCCTTCACGTTCCAGTAGGCACCGGTGAAGGGCGGCTCGGTACCGGCTCTGCGCAGCACGTCGAACTGCTCAGGGTTCAGACGGCCGCGCCACTCCTCGTCGGTGGTGGGGATGTCACGTTTCATCGCGCAGAGCGTACCGGGGGGCGGGCCGCTACCGGACCGGCCTACCCTCGACCTGTAGTCGAGCCCAACCCTCCACCAGACCTCCGCCCTGGGCTCGACCCGTGGTCGAGGGTTCAGTCGATTCGCCACACGCCGCCGGAACGAGCAGGCAGGCTGAGCCTGAGGACCCCTTCGCCGACGACGGCATCGCCATCGCCCCAGATTCGGACGGCGGCACCCCCGTCGAGCGCAGTCCAGGGGCGGACTGCGTGCTCGGCCGCGTTCACCGCCACCAGCAGCCGCCGGCCCTCGTGCTCGCGCACCACCGCGTATACTCCGCCTTCGGCGACGGCCACTCGGTACGTGCCGTAGCGCAGCGCCGGGTGCTCACGGCGCAGGGCGGCCAGCGACCGCACGGCCTCGGCCGTCTTCACGTCCCACCGGCCCTCGTGCCCCCAGGGGAAGCCGGCACGCGAGCCGGGATCGTGGGACCCCGTCATCCCGATCTCGTCGCCGTAGTAGATGCACGGGGCACCGGGGAACGTGAACTGCAGGAGCACGGCCAGCCGCACCGAGGCCACGTCTCCGCCGACGAGGCTGAGGACCCGCGGGGTGTCGTGAGAGCCGAGCAAGTTCAGGTTGGCCCGGTTGGCGGCTTCCGGGTACGCCGCCAGCAGGTCGGTGATCACCCGGGCGTACTGCGCGGCGTCGAAGGCGGGGGCGAGCGACAGGTTCACCGGAGCCGCCACCTCGGGGTCGATCCGGTCTCCGCCCACGAACCTGAGGGTTGCCTCCGTGAACCGGTAGTTCATCACCGCGTCGAATCGCGGGCGCTCGCCGATCCAGTCGGGGGCGACCCGCCAGATCTCCCCCACCAGGTAGGCCTCGGGGTTCACGGCGCGGACCCGCTCGCGGAACTCCTCCCAGAACCCGGCGGTCTGGATCTCCTCGGGGACGTCGAGCCGCCATCCGTCGATGCCGCGCCTCACCCAGTGCTCGGCCACCGTCATGAGGTACTCGCGCACCTGGGGGTTGTCGGTGTTGAACTTGGGCAGGGCGTGCATGTTCCACCACGCCTCGTACCCGGGCGGCTGGGAGTGGTCGTAGGCGTTGAGCCGTGGAGCATGCACGATGAACCAGTCCCGCCAGGGGGAAGCCTGGCCGCTCTCCAGGATGTCGTTGAACTGGAAGAACCCCCGGCTGGCGTGGTTGAACACACCGTCGAGCACCACCCTGATTCCCCGGTGAAATCACCGGACTGAGATAGCAGAGAAACACC
>CAYXHU010000481.1:0-1984 GCA_964464675.1 uncultured Acidimicrobiia bacterium | reverse complement strand
TTCCTGGCGGGCCGTCCACTCCCGGTCGAAGTCGAGGCTCATGTGGGTGACGTCGTCGTAGATGCCCACCGTGAAGTGCTGCTTCGGCTCGTCCTTGGCGACCTCGTCGAGGACCGCCTTCACCATCGCCGGGGTGAATTCCTTCGACGACAGGCCGTAGCGGCCGCCGATGATCCTGGGAACCGATTCGAAGGGGAGGGTGCCGGCGGCCGCGGCCTCGGAGACCGTGGCGACGATGTCCTGATAGAGCGGCTCGCCGACTGCTCCCGGCTCCTTGGTGCGATCGAGGACCGCGATGCCCTTGATGGTTGCCGGCAGCGAGGCGAGGAACGCCTCCGTGTCGAAGGGTCGGTAGAGGCGGACCTTGAGCATCCCGACCTTCTCGCCTTCACCGGCGAGCCGTTCGACGGCATCCTCGGCGGCACCCTGGGCCGATCCCATGAGTACCACGACCCGTTCGGCGTCGGGAGCCCCGACGTAGTCGAACAGGTGGTAGGCGCGCCCGGTCAGGGAGGCGAACTGGTCCATGGTCTCCTGGACCGTGCCCGGCACTGCCAGGTAGTAGGGATTGATAGCCTCGCGGGCCTGGAAGAACACGTCCGGGTTCTGGGCGGTCCCGCGCAGCACGGGGTTCTCTGGGTCCATGGCCCGCAGCCGGTGGGCGGCGATGTCGAGCGGGTCCACCAACGCCCGGAGGTCGTCGTCGGTGAGCCGTTCGATCTTGGCGACCTCATGCGAGGTGCGGAACCCGTCGAAGAAGTGCACGAATGGGATCCGGGTCTTGAGGCTCACCGCGTGGGCGATAGCCGTCATGTCCTGGGCTTCCTGCACCGAGGCGGCCGACAGCATCGCGAACCCGGTCTGCCGCACCGCCATCACGTCGCTGTGGTCCCCGAAGATCGACAGCGCGTGGGTCGCCACCGTGCGGGCGGCGACGTGGATGACCGTCGGCGAGAGCTCGCCGGCGATCTTGTACATGTTGGGGATCATGAGGAGAAGGCCCTGCGACGCGGTGAACGTGGTCGTCAGGGCGCCGGCCTGAATGGCCCCGTGCATGGCGCCGGCGGCACCGGCCTCGCTCTGCATCTCGATGACTTCGGGGATGGTTCCCCAGATGTTCGGCCTGCCGGCGGCCGACCAGGCATCGGCCAGCTCGCCCATCCCCGACGACGGGGTGATGGGGTAGATGGAGATGACTTCGCTGAGTTTGTGGGCCACGTAGGAGCAGGCTTCGTTGCCTTCCACCGTGACAATCGGCCGATCCACGCGCGTTCCTCCGGTCCGGGTTCGAGTACCACCATCCCGGGGAGCGGAACCGATTCCAATGGGGCCACGGTCCCGAGCCCCGGGGCGGAAGGCCCTACGAACGCTACTCCTTCGCCGCGTCGCCGCATCGATCGACGACGCGGCACCGGCCCGACCCATTTCCCGGGCCGCGGGTATGGTTCCCCCCAAGGAGGGGACGATGCTGGACCGAGACGAACTTCGACCCGTCGAGCGGACCGTGCTTCGCCGCCACAACGAGGGCATGGAGATCGGCGAGATCGCCCAGCGGCTTCGCAAGAGCCCAGGGCACGTCGAGCGGATCATCGCCTACACGCAGCTGCCGCGCCGGGCCCCGGGAGAGCGCGACACGGCGTCCGATCTCAGGCCGCTCGAGCGGCGAGTGCTGACGCTGCTCGAACAGGGTCACGGCTACGACCAGATGGCCGCGCAGTTCCGACGGAGCCCGGCGCACATGCGAAGGGTGGCCGGGCTGGCCTACCTTCGCAAGGGGTGGTCGCTGCTCGGCTGAGCCGCGGCCGCCCGAGCGCAGAGCATCGGCGCCGGTCGTTCGCGGGATCACCGCAGGTGTGACGCGGGCCCGAGCGGATTCGCGTAACGCCCGTCGTACCCACGATCTGCTCGGTGCTTCGCCGGCGATGCACCGCCGGAGCGATGCCATCGGCCGCATTCTCGCCGATCGCCGCTCACCCTACGATTC
>CAYXHU010000480.1:0-2001 GCA_964464675.1 uncultured Acidimicrobiia bacterium | reverse complement strand
TGACAACGCACGACGGCCGCCCCGTGTACCGGGTCCCGGCGGGCATCGCCAACGCGGTGGAGCGGCTCGATCGCTGGCAGTTCGATCCAGCAGCTGCCCGCCGCATCGACGTCCCGGACTGGGCCCGGGGTGCAGTGATCTACCAGATCTTCCCAGAACGGTTCCGACGCGGTGATCCCTCGCTCGACCCCCAGGGGGCGGTGCCGTGGGGATCGCCTCCCCACTGGCTCGAGCACCAGGGCGGTGACCTGTTCGGGATCGCCGAACGCGCCGACTACCTGCAAGACCTGGGCGTCGACCTCGTGTACGTCAACCCGATCTTCACCGCTCCCTCGACGCACAAGTACGACGCGGTCGACTACTACTCGGTCGACCCGGCCTTCGGGGGAACCGAGGCGCTCGATGCGCTCGTCGCCGAGCTGCACGGCCGGGGAATCCGCCTCATCCTCGACGCCAGCTTCAATCACTGCCATCCGTCGTTCTTCGCCTTCGCCGACGTCGTCGAGCGCGGCCCCGCGTCGCCGTACCGGGACTGGTTCGTGATCGACGACTTCCCGCCGCGCATCATCGTGCGCCGTCAGGCCTTCGCGGATGCCGGATGGCACGCCGATCCCGACGAGTACCTGGCGCACGTCCGCGACATCTCCACACGGGCCGGAATCGCAATCGAGGAAGTCACCGGAGCCGGCCCTCCGATCTCGCTCACCTACGAAGCCTGGTACGGGGTGCCGTCGCTTCCTCGGGTCGACCTCACCAATCCCGACGCCCGCGCCTACTTCCTCGACGTGGCCCGCTACTGGGTCGCCGAGCACGACATCGACGGATGGCGCATGGACGTGGCCCGATACGTCGATCCCGGGTTCTGGCCCGAGTTTCGGAAGGTCGTGAAGCAGGCGAGCCGCGACGCCTACTTGATCGCCGAAGTGATGGGCGACGCATCTCCGTGGCTCCAGGGCGACATGTTCGACGCCACCATGAACTACACGTTCCGGGTGCTCGTCCTCGACTACCTGGCGACCCGCCGCACCGGCGCAGCCGCCCTCGCCGACGGGCTCGAACGCATGTACGCGAGGTATGCGCCCGAGATCGCCGAAGCCTGCCAGAACCTGCTCGGAAGCCACGACACCCCCCGGTTCCTCCACGAAGCAGGCAACGCTCGGCACGCCTTGGCGCTCGCCACCGTGCTGCAGATGACGCTCCCGGGGGCCCCCGGCCTCTACTACGGCGACGAGGTCGGCATGACCGGTGGGGAAGAGCCCGCATCGCGCGGGGCGTTCCCCTGGCACGACGAGGCGTCCTGGATAGCCGGGCAGCACGCACTGGTCCGGGAACTCACCAGGCTCCGGCGCGAGCACCCGGCACTGCGGCGCGGGGAGCTCCGCATCGTCTGGCACGACGACGAGGCGATCGCCTTCATCCGCTCACGCGGACGAGCCCGGCTGCTGGTGGTCGTCAACCGCGGCACGGCCCGCGACTGCACGATCCACGAGGAGGCCGCCGGAGCCACCCTCCTCGCCGGCGAGGGAGAGGTGCGGGTGCGGCCTGCCGGGTTGTCGGTGCACGTGCCGTCGGAGTCCTGGCTCGTCGCCGCACTAGCCTCTCGGCCCGTCACAGGAGGGAGTACATGCCGGATTTCCTGAAGAAGGTGGCCAAGGACAAGTCGGGCGAGCTGCGTCCCGAGGAGAAGTACCTGGGCGCGCTGTACGCCCAGCCGGCCGGATCCTTCGGCCGGAGCGTCGGGTTCGCCGCAGGAGGTCTGCTCGGCGGCGCGGTCGCCGCCCGCTCCCAGAAGAAGCGCGAAGCCGAGCTCGGAGGGGCCCAGGAGTCGGGCATCGCGGCCACCTTCCCATCCGGAAACGTGGTGATGGTGGTCACCGGGCAGCGGATGCTGGTCTTCGGGCACGGCGCCATGAAGGGGA
Source organism: uncultured Acidimicrobiia bacterium (assembly GCA_964464675.1). Lineage (GTDB taxonomy): Bacteria > Actinomycetota > Acidimicrobiia > Spongiisociales > UBA11373 > CAYXHU01. The sequence continues at coordinate 82 of CAYXHU010000480.1, read as the reverse complement.
ACCCCACCGACCTGCTCGCCGAGTACCCGCTGGCCGACGTCCATCGGATCGGTCTCGAGCCGCGGAAGGCCCACTCCTCGAT
>CAYXHU010000479.1:0-2014 GCA_964464675.1 uncultured Acidimicrobiia bacterium | reverse complement strand
CGGGGTTCGCCGCACCTCGGTGAACGCATGGCCGGTCCACAGCAGTGCCTTCATCGGCATGCACGCCCAGTACGAGCACTGGCCACCGACGAGCTCTTCTTCCACCACGGCCACCTCGAGGCCTCCGTCTGCGAGGCGGCCGGCAGCCACTTCACCGGCGCTTCCGCCTCCGACCACCACGACATCGAACGAGTTCTGCAGACTCCACCTCCGACTCAGGCAGCCGCGTACCCGGACCCGGGGCACCCCAAACGGGCAGCCCGGTGGTCGAGCCCGGCCGCTGGGGCCCGCGTTCCCTGGTTTGGCGGCGTCGGTCGGGGGGAATACGGGGCGAACATGGACATCATCACCGCAGCCACGATGGAATCGCTGATCGCCGAGCACGGCGGTCCGTGCGTCTCGATCTACCTGCCGACGCATCGGTCGGGCCGGGAGACCCTCCAAGGGCCGATTCGGCTGGGGAACCTCGCCGGCGAGGCCCGCAGGCGGCTCGTTGCGACCGGGATGAGGGACCCCGAGGCGGTATCCCTGCTCTCTGGGGTCGGTGATCTCGTCGACGACACCAAGTTCTGGCAGTACCAGGAGGAAGGGTTGGCGCTGTTCGCATCGGCCGCCCGGACCCGGTCGCTTCGGCTGCCGGTCGATGTTCCGGAGCTCGTCGTGGTCTCCGACGCCTTCCATGTGAAGCCGCTGTGGCCCGCCGTCGCCGGCGATGTGTTCCACATCCTGGCGCTGAGCCGCAACGAGGTCCGTCTGTACTGGGCGGACCGGTTCCGGATCGGCGAGGTGGATTTGCCCGAGGATCTTCCGAAGAGCCTCGCGGAGGCGCTGTGGTTCGACGATCCCGAGAAGCAGCTCCAGTACCACGCGGCTGCGAGGGTGGGCACGGGGCGGCTCACCGCGACGTTCCACGGCCACGGCGGGCCCGACGAGCGGGGAAGCGGCGCCAGGCTCGATCTGTTCCTGAGGGCCGTGGATCGGGGACTGCACCACATCGTGCCGCGCCGGGCCCCCCTGCTGCTGGCCGGCGTCGAGGAGCTCGCTGGTCGATTCCGGGAGGTGAGCGCCCATCGCGGCATCGTCGACCGGGTGCTGGGCGGCAACCCGGAAGAGACACCCATCGACGACCTGCACCGCGAAGCGGTGGCGATCATGAGCCCCCTGCTCGAACTGGCGAGGAGGAGGGACGCTGAGGCGTTCGAAGGGGCAGGAGAGCTCGCGGTGTCGGAGGTGCGCGCCGCAGTCACGGCCGCACTGGCCGGCCGGGTCGCCGCGCTGTTCCTGCCGCTGGGGGTGCAGGCGTGGGGCCGCGTCGGCGACGACGGCGAGACCGTCGTCCACGCAGATCGGCTGCCGGGTGACCGCGATCTGTTCGACGTGGCCGGCGTGGCGACCTGGTCCGCCCGGGGGACCGTCCACGCGGTCGCCCCCGACGAGGTCCCCGGGCCGGGTCCGGTGGCGGCTCGGCTCCGGTACTGATCGAGGTTTGTGAGCCTCGCACACCGGGTACCTGTTCGGGGAGCCCCTCCTGGAGGTGGAGATGTCGGTTGCCAAGGTCATCGAAGTCAGTGCCCGGTCGCCGGAGTCGTTCGAGGCGGCGATCGCCGAAGGCATCGCCAAGGCCGGGGATTCCGTCCACGGCATCAGGGAGGCCTGGGTCAAGGACATGACGGTCCAGGTCGAGGACGGCCGGATCTCCGGATACGAGGTAGAGCTGAAGATCACCTTCCTGGTGGACTGACCGATGTGGGGCGCCGGATCCTTCCGGGTCGGTGCGGTCTTCCCCGACGAGGAGTCGGCGGCCGCGGCCGCCGACTCCCTGCGCGCCTCGGGCTTCCCCGACGGGGGCGTGACCACTGCGGTGTGGACCGATCAGGGGTTCGTGATCGAGGACCCGGCGGGCCGTGACGTCCGCAGGTGCATCGCGTTGGGGGCGCTCCTCGGGACCGTCGTCCTGGCGACGACTGCCGCGATCGTCGCAGCCGTGGTCTGGCCCTCGCGCACGCCGGGGATC
>CAYXHU010000478.1:0-2019 GCA_964464675.1 uncultured Acidimicrobiia bacterium | reverse complement strand
GGGAGGCCTTGCGGCGGCGGTGTACGCGCTCCATTGCCTGCGAGGCCCGCTGCGTCAGATCGCCAGCCACGAACGGGTGGTGGACGTGCTGTCCGGGCGGGTCGTCCCGGAGGTCCCTGCAGATCAGTGGGACCTCTCTGAGCGGGAGGAGGAGGTCATGAGGGCGATCCGCTCCGGCATGATCTCCGACAATGAGCTGGCCGATGCCCTGTTCATCTCTCCGGCGACGGCGGCCACCCACGTGAGGAACATCCTGGCGAAGGCCGGCCTTCACAAGCGGATTGATCTGCTGATCGTCGATCGGCCCGATTCGCCTCGCCGGTGACGGGATGCGATGCGCATCGCCGGAGGAGCGGCGCGGGACGCAGGCGGGCTTTGACCCTCGCTACGCCACCCGGTCGCAGAATGCGATGATCTCGCCGATCGGCTCGTCCCGGTTCGTCTCGTTGAGCACCTCGTGCCGGGCCCCGGGGTACACCCGCACCGACAGGTCGTAGGTGGGGAACGCCTTGGCCGCGTCCAGCGAAGTGCGGTACGGCACGAACGGATCGGCGTCGCCGTGCAGGAACAGGACCGGCATGGTCATACGGTCGATCTGGGCGTTGAACTCGTCGAGGGCGACCACCTCGGCTTCCAGGAGGGACCGCTTGTAGCGGTCCCGGTATACGAGCGGGTCGGTGGAGTACTCCTGGACCGCTTGCGGGTCCCGGCTCATTCCGGACCAGTCGGTCGGCGGCTCCGGCATCTCCGGCTTTTCGAGCACGTCGCGTGCCCAGTTCCAATCGCCTATCACCGCGCCGCACAGGACCAGCCCGGCGATCCGTCCCTCGTGACGCTGCGCCAGGCGCGACGACAACAGGCCGCCCATGGAGTGGCCGACGAGGACTATCGGCAGGTCTCCGTACCGTTCGACGGCGATCCCAGCCAGCGTTTCCAGGTCGTCCACCACATGCGAGAAGTCGGTGATCAGAGCGCGTTCGCCTTCGCTCAGGCCGTGCCCGAGATGGTCCTCGGCTACGACGACGGCTCCGTGGGAGGCGAGCGCCCCGGCGACGTGGCCGTACCGCCCGGAGTGTTCGGCGTAGCCGTGGACGATGATGACGATCCGCTGCGGGTCACCGGCGGGTTCCCAGACCCGGTAGAAGACCTCGCCTTCGCTTCCGTCGAAGCGGTCCTCCTGCATGTTCCTCCTCGCTGCCGCGCCCCAGCCTCGCACACCCGGGCGCCGAATGGCCTCCGTAGGTCGCATACCATTCGTCTGATGCGCCGACTGATGACCCCACACTGGATCGCCGGCCACCTGCTGGCGGTGATCGGCATCGCTACCTTCGTGAGCCTCGGCTTCTGGCAGCTGGATCGCCTCGAAGAGAAGCGCACCTTCAACGACTCCTTGGAAGCCGGCCTGGCGGCGCCCGTCACTCCGATTGGCGAGCTTCCCGAAGGGGCCACTTATCGGCGGGTGAGCGCCGAAGGGACGTACGACCCCGAGTTCGAAGCTCTGGTGCTCCGGGCCCGCGACGGCGTATCCGGATACCACGTCCTCACACCGCTGGTCCTCGAAGACGGGTCTGCGGTGCTGGTGGACCGGGGGTGGGTGCCGATCCAGTACGACCGGCCCCGGGACCCCTGGTTCGCCGCTCCGCTCGGCACGATCTCGGTCACCGGGATGCTCTGGCCGGATCAAGAGGGCTCCGGGGTTCCCGATGAGTTCCCCGACGTGGTGCGTCGCATCGACCCGGAGATCCAGGCGGCGTTCGCCCCCTATGCGCTTCGTCCCGAGTACCTGGTGCTGAGCACTCAGGATCCGGGCCAGGGCGGACTGCCGATCGTGGTGGAACCTCCGACACTGGCCGAAGGGCCGCATCTCGGCTATGCGGTGCAGTGGTTCGTCTTCGTGGGTGTTGTCGTGGTCGGGTATCCGATTCTGCTGAGGCGCACCGCGCTGCGAGGCTGAGGTTCAGGGCGACGCCGCGGCGAGCCGTTCGAAATGACCGCCGTCACGGTTCAGAAAGGCGAGAC
>CAYXHU010000477.1:0-2030 GCA_964464675.1 uncultured Acidimicrobiia bacterium | reverse complement strand
CGACGTGATGCTCGTCACCGGGATCGGCGGCTCGTGGGGCGACTCGACGGCATGCACCTGGTGTGGGAAGTGCGTGACGGCATGCCCGACCGGGGCACTCCTCTTCAAGGGCCGCAGCGTCGCCGAGATGGAACACGACCGCGACCTCGTCTCGTTCTTGGCGACCGCCCGGAACGAGCGACGCTGGATCGATCGGGAGGAAACGTGACCCGCCTGCGATTCGCCACCGTGTGGCTCGGCGGATGCTCCGGCTGCCACATGTCGTTCCTGGATCTCGACGAGTGGCTGATCGGCCTCGCCGCCAACGTCGACCTCGTCTACGGGCCCCTGGTGGACGCCAAGGAGTATCCGGAGAGCGTCGACCTGGTGCTCGTCGAAGGGGCGGTCGCCAACGAGGACAACCTGGAGCTGATCCGCACGGTGCGGGAACGTACCGCAACGGTCGTCTCCTTTGGGGACTGTGCGGTGACCGGGAACGTCACCGCGTTGCGGAACCCCCTGGGCGATCCCGAGCCGCTGCTGCAGCGGGTCTATGTGGACGCCGCGGACCGCGGTGACGGCCCGCCGTCGGCGCCGGGGGTGCTGCCGCCGCTCCTGCCCAAGGTGCTCCCCGTGCACCAGGTGGTCCCGGTGGACGTGTTCATCCCCGGCTGTCCGCCGGACGCGGGGCGCATCAAGGAGGCGCTCGGCGCCCTGCTCGTGGGCGAGCCGGTGCCGCGCCGGCCGCAGGACATCAAGTTCGGGTGAGGAGGGCGACCATGCCGGACACCATCACGATCGACCCCGTCTCCCGGATCGAGGGCCACGCCAAGATCACCCTCCGCTTGAACCGGTCGGGTGCGGTCGCCGATGCCCGGTTCCACGTCACCGAGTTTCGGGGGTTCGAGGAGTTCTGCAAGGGCCGGCCGCTGTGGGAGATGCCGTCGCTGACCGCCAGGACCTGCGGCATCTGCCCGGTCAGCCATCTCATGGCCTCCTCCAAGGCGGGCGACGCCATCCTCTCGGTGCGGATCCCGCCTGCCGCCGAGGCACTGCGCCGGCTGATGAACCTCGGCCAGATCGTCCAGTCGCACGCCCTGTCGTTCTTCCATCTGAGCGCTCCCGACCTGCTGCTCGGGATGGACTCCGACCCGGCGTCCCGCAACGTGTTCGGGCTGATCGGCGCCGAACCGGAACTGGCCCGCCGCGGGATACGGCTGCGCCAGTTCGGCCAGGACGTCATCGCCGCGTTGGGTGGGGCCAAGATCCACCCGGCCTGGGCGGTGCCCGGGGGGGTCCGCAACGCTCTCACCGAGGACCTGCGAGCTGCGCTGGCCGCCCGGGTTCCGGAGGCCCTGGAGACGACCCTGGAGACCCTCGAGCTCTACCGGGGTCTGCTGGAGGGCTTCGAGGCCGAGATCGGCGCCTTCGGGGAGTTCCCCAGCCTGTTCCTGGGCCTCGTCGCCCCGGACGGCCGGTGGGAGCACTACGACGGCCGGATCCGCGTCGTCGACGCGGATCGGTCGATCGTGGCCGACGGGCTGGACCCGGCCGACTATCGCTCGTTCATCGGGGAGCGCACCGAGCCCGACTCCTACCTCAAGTCTCCCTACTACCGGCCCGCGGCCGATCCCGCCGACGACCCGGCCGCCGGGCTCTACCGCGTCGGGCCCCTGGCGAGGATCAACCTGTGCGACCGGATGGGCACGCCGCGAGCCGACGAGGCGCTCGAGGCGTTCCGATCCCGCTTCGAGGGTGCCGCCACGTCGTCGTTCCACTACCACGAAGCCCGGCTGATCGAGATCGTCGCCGCCTTGGAGCGGATCGAGGAGTGGCTGGCCGACCCGATCGTCACCTCGCCCAAGGTGCGCGCCGAGGCGGGGATAAACGCAGGCCGGGGCGTGGGGGCATCGGAGGCTCCGCGGGGCACCCTGTTCCACGACTACGAGGTCGATGGCCGGGGCACGATCACCGGGGTGAACATGATCATCGCCACCGGGCAGAACAACCTGGCGATGAACCGGACGGTGCTGCAGATCGCCCAGGACTTC
>CAYXHU010000476.1:0-2045 GCA_964464675.1 uncultured Acidimicrobiia bacterium | reverse complement strand
AGCTGGTCCATTTCCGCATCGTATGCCCGGCTCACACCCAGCTCGGCGGCCCGCCGCGTCGGCGCCTCCGGGTCGCGAATCGCCTCTCGAAGGGCCTCGAGCCATCCCGACGGGAACACGGGATCCGGAGCGGACCCCTCGTCGCCCGGGAAACGTAGGGTCGCCGGCGGGTCCCCGGGCGCGGCGGCATGGCGCGACTCCGTCCCCACCGCAGCGGCGAGATCGTAGAGCCGGCTGGGCTCCTTGGGGACCTTCTCGGTGTACCAGTAGGCGCCGGTGCAGACGAGGCGGGACGCGGCGCGGGTGACCGCGACGTAGGCGGTGCGCCACTCCTGATCGAGATGTCGGGCGCGCAGCATCGCCGTACGCTCCTCGGGGTCGTCGGGGAGCGGGGGCAGCCGGGTGCGGTCGATCCGGAGCTCGTGCGGGAGGAACTGCGGATGCCTGGAGGGGTCCTCGTAGCGGCGTGCTGCGGAGGGGAACAGGTTGTGGCACAGGGCCGGGAGGAACACCACCGGCCACTCGAGGCCCTTGGCGCGGTGCACGGTGAGCAGTGCGACGGCGTCCTCGCCGCTGACACGGGCGGTGTCCAGCTCGTCGGTGGCCCGGTCCTCGACGAGCAGATCGAGGTAGTCGATGAACGCCTCGAGCGACGGCGCGCCCTCGATGGGGCTCCATTCCTCGGCGAGGTCGAGGAACCGGTACAGGTTGAGACGGGCCGACAACCGGGCGGCGTCGTCGAGTGCTTCGACCTCCGGCCAGACCCCGGTGCGGTCCAGGATGCGGCGGCACAGCTCGACCAGGCTCACCCCCTGGGCTTCGGCGAGCAGCTCCCTGTAGCGGGCTGCGAACCCCTCGAGGCGCTGCCGCGCCTCACCCGACAGGGCGGTCACCTCGTCGAGCCGGTCGATCGCCTCGAGGAGCGCCCAGCCGATGCCGCCCAGGTCGTCCTCGTCGACCTCCCGATGGCGGGCCCGCACCCATGCTGCGAGGGGAGCCAGATCGCCGAGCCCGAGGCGATGGGCGTGCCCCAGCAACACCCTCATGAGCGCGGGGGCGTCGTCCGGACGGGCGATGATGCGCAACCAGGCGTGGAGGTCGGCGACCTCCGGCACGTCGAGCAGGCCCCCGAGGGCGGCGACCTCCACCGGGATGCCTTCACGTTCCAACGCCTCTCGCACCAGGCCGATCTGGCGATGGCGGCGGAAGAGCATTCCGACGTCTCGCCACGACACACCTGCCTCGTCGTGGAGGCGCACGATCTCCCCGGCGATCCAGCGCGCTTCCTGGACTGCCGAATGGAACCAGGCGGCTTCGATCTCCCCCTGCGGGGCGCCGTCGAGCGCCTCGAGCCGTTCCAACCCGGTGATCCCGCCGATCTCGTCGCGCACCGCGTTGGCGAGCTCGACGATGCGGTGGCCCGACCTCCTGTTGAACGAAAGGGGCAGGTCGGGAGCGGGTGAGCCGTCTCCACACGGGAAGTGGCGGCCGAAGGCTTCGAAGTTCTCCAGCGAGGCGCCTCGCCACTCGTAGATCGTCTGGTCGGGATCACCGACGGCCGTGACCGGGAATCCCGTCCCGAACAGCGCCCTCAACAGCTCCCGCTGCGCCGGGTTGGTGTCCTGGTACTCGTCGAGCAGCACCACCCGGTACCGCTCCCGGATGCGGTCGGCGATCTCGGGGAACTCGGAGACGAGACGGTGAGCCCGAGAGATGAGGTCGGCGTAGTCGACGACGCCCAGACTCCTCTTCCGCCGTTCGTACCGGACCAGCGCGTCGGCCAGTTCGGCGCGCCGGCGTGTCGTGTCGTCGTCGCCGTCGGCCGGGAGGGCATCGGCGGCGATCAGGTGGTCGCCCAGCTGGCCGGCGAGGGTGACCAGCTCGTCGACCCGCATCCCCGGGACGGTGAGATCCAAGGCTTCGCGAGGACCCTCACCGAGAGCATCCCTGAGTAGCTGACGGGCGTATCCGGGGGTGACGATCGCCGCGGAGCGCTCGACGCCCACCAAGGGGCCGAACTCCCGCAGGAGCCCGAGGGCGAATCC
>CAYXHU010000475.1:0-2050 GCA_964464675.1 uncultured Acidimicrobiia bacterium | reverse complement strand
CTCGGGGCGAACCCCGAGGTGCGTTTCCTCGGCGACCTCGCCGCCGGGGAGTTCACCGTGGAGCCGGTCATGGCAGGCGACTGGCTCCGCATCGCCGAACTGGTGAGCCGGTACCGCGATCTTCCCTTGGGAGCAGTCGACGCGTCGGTGATCGCCGCCGCCGAGCGCCTCGGCATCACGACGATCGCAACCATCGACAGGAGGCACTTCTCCGTCGTTCGCCCCTCCCACGCCCCAGGGTTCGAGCTACTCCCCTGACGTCGCCGGCGGGGACCGCTCAATGACCAAAGCCAGCCGATCCCGTGTGTCGGCTGTGTCTCCAAGCTCCACGAAGTGCGCGGCATCGGCACGTTGCGCCGTGCGCCGGGTCAGAGCCACCAGATCCAGGACCTGCCGGTGGGCGGTGGATCGGTCAGGAACTCGCAGAGAGCGGCGACGACGTTTCCGGGATAGGCGAGGGTTGCCCGGTTGAAGCGTCTCGGATTGGTGAAGACCAGGCCGGCGTGTGCCTTGCCGGCTCCGGCCCACTGTGTGGCGAGCGGCATGAAGTCCGCCACGTTCTCGGTGACGAGGGCACGTTCCTGGTTGGTGGCGTGGATGAGGAGATCCTCGTCCGTCATGCCACCAAGTCCGGGCCCTGCTGCGACCGCGACGGCATCGAAGGACTCCTCGGCGAGGCTGTCGGCGATGCCCGGGGCGTGCATCTCGTCGAGGAGCAGTCTCACTTCTCGAGCAGGTCGCGTTGGCGACGCCACGACGCCTCGGCCTCATCGGCCATGCGCGCCCGTTCGGCGATCAGTTCATCGATCTCATCGGTGTGGTCGGCGTAGTAGGCCAGTGCCGCGTCTACGAGTGCCTCGGACATTCCGAGCAGGTCGGCGGCACGGGACCGGCGCTCGGCTGCCGCAACGTCGCCGCGGACGACCGCTGCGATCACGTCGGCGACCTCGGGCCCGCCGACGACGACCGGTCTCCTTCCCGAAGGCCCGTCTCGGAACACGACCATGGGATGGGCCTCCATTCGGAGGCCTTCGTCGATGAGACGCTCCGCCAACGTGGAAACCCCAACGTCGTGGCGCCGGGCACTGGTCTTGAGCCGCCGGTGGAGCGGCTCATCCGAGAAGCGTATCGAGACAACAGGCATGACTACATCGTAGTCAGATGTCGCCGTGATCCATAGGTAGTAGCCCGGCCCACGCCGAGCGTCAGGCATGCACACCAGGAAGCGCGTCCTTGGAGCCGAACGGCACTTCCTCGAGCGCCATGCCCGAAGCGGTGAGGCTCGCAGAACACGCCCGGTCTCGAGTCGTACGGCCGCCGCCGAGCAGGCGACGACGTGAAGCGACACCGACACGCGACACGGTGGCCCTGATAGGACAGAACGCGAACCAGACGGGACCCCGCCTCCTTCGACGTGGCGCTCACCCGGGACATGGGGGCAAAGCGAGGCAAGGGCCGGGCGGGGCAGGTCCTGTCGGATCGCTCTGCCCGGCGGACCGGGTAGCCCGGAGCAGCGCCTCCCCTAGGGGTCGGTCCGGTACCAGTGCTCGGCGTTTATCAGCATGCCGAGGTCGTCGCCCGAAGCGGCGAGGCCTGTGCTCCACAGATGCCAGTGCGGATAGGCGTAGAGCGGGATGAACACGACCTGGTCGGCGAGGATCTCTTCGGCTTCTTGGATCAGGGACCGCAACTGCTCCACGTCGGTGGTGACCCGCATCTGTTCCAGGATTCCGGCCATGCGTTCGGTGTATTCGTCGATCACCGCCGAAGGCCCCGAGTTGTAGCAGGACTCGTCGAACCCGTCGGTGGCGGGGTCGTCTTCGACGCCTTCGACCGCCTCGGTTCCCCACCTGAAGACGTTGTCGCCGCTTGGCAGTGCTCCGGCCGGGTCCCACATGTCGTGTATGCCGATGAGGGACCAGGGTGTCCAGCCGCTCTCAAGTGAGACCTGGACGACGTCGTAGTCGCCGCACCACCAGCCGTCACCGATGGGGCCGGTGGTGGTCTCGACCTCGATGCCGACCTGCGCCAGTTGAGCGGTGATCTCGGC
>CAYXHU010000474.1:0-2054 GCA_964464675.1 uncultured Acidimicrobiia bacterium | reverse complement strand
CCCCACCGGCTTGGTGGGGTTCGACATCGCCGGGTCGGCCGGGTCCACGACCACCTGGGTGACCACGGTGGCGACTTCGAAGTGTCGGGAGGCGCCCGCCGGCGAGTTGCGCAGGGCCCGGGTGAGCAGGTAGCCGATGCTGCCCTGGGTCTCGGCGACGAGCACGTCGAGCGGCACGGATCCGAGCTCGTCGCGGGTCGCCTCGGTGCGGAGCAGGAGCGTGCCGACCTGGGGGCCGTTGCCGTGGACCAGGATCACGCCGGCGCGCTCGGGAAGCATGAGCCCGACGCCGGCAGCGAAGGCGTTTGCCCGGGCGTCGGCACCCGTCGGGTCGTCCGGGTCGGGGAGGAGGGCGTTGCCGCCGAAGGCGACCACGATGGGCCGGTCGCGGGCGTCGAGCCAGGGAAGTCGGGGTGCGGTCACGGATGAACCTCTCTCGGATGTGAAGTCGTCGCCCGGCCTCGGTCCTCTCACGGTCCCGGCGGCATCCGCCGGTGGGTGGGGCCCGGCTCCACGGGCGCCAGGAGCAGATTCTTGCACAGCGGCGGGGAGATCCGGCCGCTCAGGCGAGCACGATCCAGATCTGGCGGGCGGTCGCCACAGGTGTGCCCCCCTCGTCGTACAGGGCGGTGCCCGAGAAGAGCTTGCGCCCCTCGGCGGCGACCGGCCATCCGGCGGCGACGTACCGGCCGGCGACGGTGACCTCGCGCAGGATGCGGGCGGCCATCCGGCCGAGCACCACGGGGCGATCCTCGGCCTGGCGCTCCACCGCCCAGGCGCCCGGGCAGTCGAGGGCCGCCCAGACGATCTCTGGGGCGAGCCCCCCTTCTGCTTCGGGCAGATCCCCTTCCGGCAACCAGGGCGATGCCACCAGCTCCCGGCCGGCGACCGGCCCGGCAAGGATGCGCAGACCGTCACCGGGCAGGCGGTGATGGCCGCACACGAAGCACTCCGGGAAGGCGTGGCGCTCGAAGCCGGCGTACCGCGTCGTGGCCTCTGCGGCCTCTTCCCGGGTGGGTGCCGTCGGGATGTCGTGCTCCCACGGGTCGATCGGCACCCCTTCGGCGACCAGCGTCTCCCCGCCGAGCAGGCGGATCACGCCGTCGGGCCCGTGCTCCACGTCGAGCGGGACGTCGAGGGGAGGCGGCGACCGAAGCGTCACCTCGGCGTCGCCGTCCACGAAACCGGCCACCAGACCGCAGACGTAGCCGCCGTTCCCCGACGTCGTCGGGCCCCGGAACCGACTCGGGATCGTGATCCTCGTCACCGGATGCTCACAGCACCTGGCTGAGGAACGATCTCGTTCGCTCGTGCTGCGGGTCGGCGAACACGTCGCGCGGCAGGCCCTCTTCCACGATCACGCCCTCGTCCATGAACAGCAGCCGGGTACCCACCTCACGGGCGAAGCCCATCTCGTGAGTGACCACGACCATCGTCATGCCCTCGGCGGCGAGGTTCTGCATCACCCCGAGGACCTCGTTGACCAGTTCCGGGTCGAGCGCCGAGGTGACCTCGTCGAACAGCATGAGCTTGGGCTGCATCGCCAGCGCCCTGGCGATCGCCACGCGCTGCTGCTGGCCGCCCGAGAGCTGGGACGGGTAGGAGTCGGCCTTGTCGGCGAGCCCGACGTGGCCCAGTTGGGTGAGGGCTCGCTCGACGGCTTCCTCCTCGCCGAGGCGCAGCACCTTGATCAGGGCGAGCGTCACGTTGTCGAGTGCGGTGAGGTGCGGGAACAGGTTGAACTGCTGGAACACCATCCCCATGTGGGCGCGGGCCTTGTTGAGGTCGGTGCGGATGTGGGTGAGCTCCACACCGTCGAACCACACCCTTCCCTCGGTGGGCTCCTCGAGCATGTTGATGGTCCGCAGCAGCGTCGACTTGCCCGATCCGGACGGACCGATCAGCACCACCACCTCGCGGGGGTGGATGCCGAGGTCAAGCTGCCGACACTCGACCGGAAGGCTAACCCGGTTGGCCGCTGCCGCCGGGCGGAAGAATCGTCCTGCCCCGCTTTCTCCCCAATACCAACAGCAGCGACAGTCCGCCTGTAAGCA
>CAYXHU010000473.1:0-2058 GCA_964464675.1 uncultured Acidimicrobiia bacterium | reverse complement strand
CATCGGCATCAGCTCGATCCGGGGGCTGATGTCGTGGTCGTGGGCGAAGGCCAGCATCTCGGAGACCTCGGCCCGATTTCCCAGGAACGAGCCGGTGATCGACACCTGATGAGCCACGAAGTCCACGATGGGGCCGGAGCCGGGGCCACCTACGAGAGGCAGCTCGATCGGAGCGAAGGCCGGCAGCACCAGCCGCCCGTTCTTGGTGAGGACCATCACCAGGTTCCCCCAGTCGTTGCCCGACTGTGCAGTGCAGAGCAGCAGATCGAAGCCGAACTCCTTCTCCTCCATCGCCCTCTGATCGCTCGTGAGCAGGAAGTGATCGGCACCCAAGGCTCGCGCTTCCTCCTCCTTCCGGGGTGAGGAGGACAGCGCCGTCACATCGCAGCCGAGGGCCTTGGCGAACTGGAGCGCCAGATGGCCCAGGCCGCCGATCCCGACCACGCCCACCCGGGTGGAGGCGCCCTTCGTGTACTTGCGTAACGGCGCGTAGACCGCGATGCCGGCGCACATGAGCACCGCGGCTGCTTCCGGAGCCATGTCGGCCGGCAATGGGTACGCGAAGCGGCCGTCCACCACCACCGAAGAGCCGAATCCCCCGTAGGGGGTCCAAGAGCCGCATTCGGCGATCTGGAGGCAGAGGTGCTCGTCGCCTGCCAGGCACCACTCGCATCTGCCACAGCACCGGCCCTGCCAGCCGATCCCCACCTGCCGTCCCACGGCCAGCCCGGAGACGGCCGGACCCAGTTCGGCCACCCGGCCGACGATCTCATGGCCCGGAACCATGGGGAAGGCGAACACGCCGAAGTCGCCGTCCACGCCGTGGACATCGGTGTGGCAGACGCCGCAATGGGTGACCTCGACCCGGACCTCATCGTCCCGCAACGGTGGGGCTTCGAAGGTCGTCGGCTCCAGAGTGGCTCCGGGCGCCTGTGCCGAGTAGGCCACGAAGGTCGAGCGAGACATCACGATGCCTCCTTCTCGCAGTGAACGCAGCCTACGCACCGACCGTCGTGTCGTGACGAGCCGTTCGGCTCGGCGGCCAAGCAGCACGGCAGCCGTCCGGCGCGGGGCCGGCCTCGCCGGACCCGGCGGGACCTTCGGCGACTCGCGATGGGGTCTCGAGCGACCGCTCCGACGGGACTAGGCTGCCACGCCCTCCCGGACCGGAGGGCGCCCCGTCCCGAGTGCCCGTCGATGACCAGAGGAGTGGAGGATGCCAGACCTGAGCCGGCCCGAGCGAGTCAGTGAAGTACTCGTGGCATTGCTGAACGCCGGAGAGGTGGACGCGGTCATGGAGCTCTACGAGGAGGGATCCGTGTTCGTCGATCTGGCCGGGCCGGTCCGCGGCGCCGGCATCCGCGCTGCTCACCAGGGATTCCTGGAAGGCGGCAACACGTTGGTGCTGAACGACTGTGCCGTGTTCGAAGCGGGCGACGTCGCGCTGGTTCACTGGGCGTGGACCGTCACCGACCGCGACGGCTCCTCCCTGGACGGAGTCAGCGCCGAAGTGCTCCGGCGGCAGGACAGCGGAGACTGGAAATTTGTGATCGACAACTCCGACGGGTCGGCCCTCGTCGCAGGGTCTTCGTCGCAGTAGCGGCGGCGGCCGGCCCAAGAGGCTCCCGAACCCTCCCGGTCAGCGGCTCTCGGCGGGCTCCGACGTCGCTCTCGCCGCTCGTGCCAGCTGCGTCAACTGCACGATCATCGCGACGCAGATCCCGAAGATCGCCACGCCGAGCAGCCAGCGGGTCAGCGTTCCCCAGCCGAACTCGTATGTAGAGAAGTCGAAGGGGAACACCTGGAGGAGCCGGATGGTGACGATCAGCGAGATCACCGCCAACCCGAGCTCGGCGAGCGCCTTGAACCATGAGGCGTCGTAGCCGACGTACACGGCGTTGACGATGATCGAAGCGACCAGCGAGACGTTGATGATCGGCAGGACGTCTTCGAGCTCCTCGGTGAGCCAGGAGAACCATCCCCACTCGAGCACGTTGTTGACGATCACCAGGAACGCCACGTTGACGGCGATCGCCACGACGTAGCCGACCCGCCGCC
>CAYXHU010000472.1:0-2063 GCA_964464675.1 uncultured Acidimicrobiia bacterium | reverse complement strand
GGCCCGACGGGGGTCGGCGAGTCGAACACACCCGGAGCGGCCATGCCCTCCCCGAGGTGCGATACCGCATCCGCCTCGGGTAGCCGGGCCGCCCTGCCAGGATGGCTTCATGGCCACCGCACTCACCGCTACCCAGCGAACCGCCCTCGCCGCCGGCCACTCCGAGTGGACCATCGAGGGGGAGACCGCCCGCCGAACGTTCACGCTCGCCGACTTCGCCGAGGCCATGGGATTCGTCGTCCGGGTCGCCCTCATCGCCGAGGCGATGGACCACCACCCGGACATCGACATCCGCTGGAACCGGGTGACGCTCGCCTTGACCACCCACTCGATCGCAGCCTTGAGCGACCTCGACGCCGCGCTCGTCGAGGCCGTCGACGCTCTGTCCTGACCGATCACATACCGAGCCGGTCGATCAGACCGGGCCGCCGTTGCCAGTCCTTCTCGACCCGCACCCGCAGATCGAGGAACACCTGCGCCCCCAGCAGCGACTCGATCTCCCGTCTGGCGTCGCTGCCTGCCTCCTTGAGCAGCGTCCCGCCGGCGCCGATCACGATGCCCTTCTGCGAATCGCGTTCCACGACCAAGCGTGCCTCGATCCTCACGACCCCGTTGTCCTGTTCGACGATCTCGTCGACGACGACCGCCAGAGAATGGGGGAGCTCGTCGCGCAGACGGGCCAGGAACTGCTCCCGGATCAGCTCGCCGAACAGGAACTCCTCCGGCTGGTCGGTCACCGTCCCCGGAGGGAAGTATGCCGGGCCCTCCCCGAGCAGCTCGACGAGCTCGTCCACGATCGGCTGCAGGTTCTCACCGTGCAGCGCGCTCACGGGCACGTAGGCGTCGAAGTCCCACTCGCCGGCGACGGCGAGATGCTCCACGACCGCGTCGTCGGCCGCCAGATCCACCTTGTTGACCGCGACGACGGTGGTGGTCCCGGCCTCACCGAGACGCTCGGCGATGAGCCGATCGCCCGGCCCGATCTTCTGGGTGGCGTCGAGCACGAACACGACCGCGTCGGCCTCGGCGAGGGTGCCGCCGACCAGCCGATTGAGGCGCTCGCCGAGCGCCGTCCTGGGCCGATGCAGCCCGGGGGTGTCGAGGAACACGATCTGGGCGTCGCCGGAGGTGAGCACCCCGCGCACCACGCTCCGGGTCGTCTGGGGTCGCGGCGAAGTGATGGCGACCTTCGAGCCGACCAGCGCGTTCACCAGGGTGGACTTGCCGACGTTCGGCCGCCCGACGACTGCCACGAAGCCCGACTTCACCCGGCCACCCGCACCTGTGAGATGCGGCGTCCCTGGACGCGCACCGCGGTGAGGACCAAGGCACCGACCGCGAAGTCCTCACCCTCCCGAGGCACCCGCCCGGCGAGACCGAGCAGGAGGCCTCCCACCGTGTCCCAGTCGCCCTCCGGGAACTCGGCTCCCACCAGCTCGCCCAGTTCGTCCACCGGAAGCCGCGCATCGACGAGGAATGCCCCGTCCCCCTCGTCGACCACCATCGGCTCCTCGACGTCGTACTCGTCGACGATCTCCCCGACGATCTCCTCGAGGATGTCCTCGATCGTCACCAGCCCGGCGGTGCCGCCGAACTCGTCGACGACCACCGCGAGGTGAACCTGGTCGGCCTGCAGCTCGCGCAGCAGCTCCGACAGGCGCTTCGTCTCGGGAACGAAGTACGCCGGCCGCATGATCTCGGTGACCGGCCTGGGGCCCTCCTGTTCGTCCATGAGCGCCAACAGGTCGCGGGCGTAGAGAACGCCGACGATGTCGTCGAGCGACTCCCCGGTCACCGGGACGCGGGAACGACCCTGGGTGAGCACCACATCGAGAGCCCGATCGGTGTCGTCGCCCGCCCCGACCACGATCATGTCCGTCCGGGGGACCATCACCTCACGCACGATCGCGTCGGCGAACTCGAGCACCGACGAGATCAGCTCGGTCTCCTCCTCATAGGACGACGAGGAGGAAGAGGAAGACGACTCGGCGCGCTATGAGGAGGAGACCGAGCCGATCCGAACCGCCGCCTCGAGGAGCCGGGACAGCGGATAGGCGGGTCGG
>CAYXHU010000471.1:0-2073 GCA_964464675.1 uncultured Acidimicrobiia bacterium | reverse complement strand
GTTCGTCAAGGGCCCCGATTTCCCGACGGGCGCCTTCATCGTCGGCAACAAGGGCGTGAGGGACGCCCTGCTCACCGGTCGCGGGTCGGTGCGAATGAGAGCGACGGCCGAGATCGAGGAGATCCGCAAGGGGCGGACCGGCATCGTCATCACCCAGGTTCCCTATCAGGTGTCCCGGGATCGGATCATGGAGAAGATCGCCGCGCTGGTGCGGGAGAAGAAGCTCTCCGGTATCGCCGAACTGCGCGACGAGAGCGACCGGAACGGAACCCGGCTCGTGATCGAGCTGAAACGTGAAGCCGTTCCCAACGTCGTGCTCAACCAGCTGTACAAGAACACCCAGCTCCAGGAAACCTTCGGCGTCAACATGGTGGCGCTGGTCGACGGGGTGCCGCGCACCCTGAACGTGCGGGACATGATCGCTCACTACCTCGAGCATCAGATGGAGGTGATCGAGCGGCGCACCCGCTTCCGGCTCGGAAAGGCGGAGGCCCGCGCCCACATCGTCGAAGGCCTGCTCGTAGCGCTCGACAACATCGATGAGGTCGTGGCGATCATCCGCGGCTCAGCAGACACGGACACGGCCAAGACCTCCCTCATGGAGCGCTTCGACCTGTCCGACGTGCAGGCCACGCACATCCTCGATATGCCGCTGCGGAGGCTCACCGCGCTGGAGACCTCGAAGCTTCGCGAGGAGTACGAGGAGCTGCAGAAGCTGATCGCCTACCTCAAGGGGCTCCTCGAAGATCCCGAGAAGCGCAGAGCGCTGATCGCCGACGAGCTCACCGAGATCAAGGAGCGCTACGGCGACCAGCGGCGCAGCCGGGTCATCCCGGACGAGGGTGAGATGTCGCTCGAGGACCTGATCGCCGACGAGGAAGTCGTCGTCACGGTGTCGGCGAACGGCTACGTCAAGTCGGTCAACTCCAGCGCCTACCGGCGGCAGGGACGGGGCGGCAGGGGGGTGAAGGGTGCCTCGCTCACCGAGGACGACGTCGTCACCCACGTGGTGCACACGACTGCGCACTCCTATCTGCTCTTCTTCACGAACAGGGGCAAGGTGTACCGGATCCGGGCTCACGAGATCCCCCGGAAGGAGCGCACCGCCAAGGGCGTCCTCGTGCAGTCGGTGCTGCCGATGGAACCCGACGAAGTGGTGTACACCGTGATCGACACCCGGGACTACGAGACCTCCCAGTACCTGCTCATCGCGACACGAATGGGCCAGGTGAAGAAGACGAAGTTCGCCGACTACGACAGCCGCAACTCGGTCCTCATCGCGATCAGGCTGCAGGAAGACGACGAGGTCGTCACGGTGCGAACCACCAACGGGGAGAACGACGTGCTCCTTTTCACCCGCAAGGGACAGGGGATCAGATTCGGCGAGCAGGAGATCCGGCCCATGGGGCGCGACACGATCGGCGTCCGGGGCATTCGGCTCCGGGAGGACGACTGGGTGGTTTCGGCGACCGCAGACGAAGAGGGAGACGAGGTACTGCTGCTCACCTCTGGGGGGTACGGCAAACGCACCCGGATGGCGGAGTTCCCCAGGCAGAAGCGGGGGGGCATCGGAGTGAAGGCCATCAAGCTCACCCGGGTGAGGGGCTCGCTGGTGGGGGCCCGGGCCGTGGCTCCCGGGTCGGAGATCTTCGTGACCGCCTCGAACGGCGTCGTGATCCGGACGTCGGCGGACACCGTCAGCAGGCAGAAGAGGGACGCCAGCGGCGTGAAGGTGATGAACGTCGGCCCCGATGCGACGATCAGCGCCTTCGCCCTGGTGCCGCAAGAGAACGGGACGGAGTAGCGGCGCGGGAAACGTGTCCCCGCACAGAAGGTGCCGCCTACACTGTCGAGCGTCCCTCGAACCCCTGGAGCCGCATGCCAGTCCAGCGAGTCCGGCGGGTGATCCACAAGGTCCACACGTGGACGGTGCTCAAGGTGTCCCTCGGCTTCGGCGGGCACCTGGCCGCGATTGTCCTCATGCCCGGCTGACCCCGTCGATTCCAGGCCCCCAGGCTCAACGCAACATAACATACATTCTCGGACTTTGGATAGGGGCTGAATTTCCTTTCC
>CAYXHU010000470.1:0-2085 GCA_964464675.1 uncultured Acidimicrobiia bacterium | reverse complement strand
TGCGACGGCCCGGTGGTGATCGCGCCGCGCGGCATGGCACTCGGCGGCGGGTGTGAGTGCGTCATGCACGGTGATGCGGTCCGTGCCGCGGCGGAGTCCTACATCGGGCTCGTGGAGTTGGGCGTCGGGTTGATCCCCGCCGGAGGCGGGTGCAAGGAGATGGCGTTCCGGTTCTACGGGAGCGCCGCGAAGGACGTCGAGGCCGATCCGAACGTGTACGCCAGGCGAATGTTCCGCATCGTCGGTACGGGCACCGTGTCGACGAGTGCGGAAGAGGCCAAGGACTACGGCTTCCTCCGGCCCACCGACCGGATCACCTTGAACCCGGACGCGGTGCTCGCCGACGCCAAGGCCGACGTCCTGGCGCTCAGCTCGATGGGGTACTCCCCGCCGCTGCCGGGAACCGTGAAGGTGGCCGGCTCGAGCGGGATCGCCGCCCTCAAGATGGGCGTCCACGGGATGCACCAGGGCGGCTACATCACCGAGTACGAGGAGCACCTCGGGGCGACGCTGGCCACGGTGCTGTGCGGCGGCGACGTGCCGACCGGGACCGAACGCACCGAGCAGGACTTCCTCGACCTCGAGCGGGAGGCGTTCCTGAGCCTCTGCGGCCAGCAGAAGACCATCGACCGGATCCTCCACATGCTGGAGACCGGCAAGCCGTTGCACAACTAGCGGGCAGAAGGAGCAGACGGATGAGCACTGGAGTCGTTGTCACCCATGCCTACCGAACGGCGGTGGGGAGATCGGGACGCGGCACGCTGCGCGAGACGAGGCCCGACGAGCTGCTCGGCCTGCTGATGAAGGGGTTCCTCGAGCGGGTCCCGGAACTCGATCCGGCGGACCTGGACGACGTGGTGATCGGGTGCGCCTTCCCTGAGGGCGAGCAGGGCATGAACGTTGCACGTATCGCCGCCCTCCGGGCTGGGATCCCCGTCGAGGTCCCCGGAATGACGATCAATCGGTTCTGCAGCAGCGGCCTGCAGACCCTGGCGACCGCCGCGGCGCAGATCGCCGCCGGGTGGTCCGAGGTGGTGCTCAGCGGCGGGGTCGAGTCGATGTCGCTGGTCCCGATGGGGGGCCAGAAGCCATCCCCGAACCCGTGGCTGGCCGACAACTTCCCGGCCTCCTACGACTCGATGGGGGTCACCAGCGAGACGGTCGCAGAGCGGTACGGGGTGAGCCGGGAGGACCAGGACGCCTTCGGCCTCGAATCGAACAACCGCGCCCTGGCGGCGATCGCCGAGGGCCGGTTCGCCGACGAGATCATCCCCGTCGAGGTGACGCTCGGAGGCAAGACCATCGTATGGGACACCGACGAGGGGCCGCGCAAGAGCACCCTGGAGGCGATGGCCAAGCTGCGCCCGGCCTTCAAGGTGGACGGGAAGTCCACGGCCGGCAACTCGTCGCAGACCTCGGACGGCGCGGCCCTCGAGCTGCTGATGACGCGGGCCAAGGCCGAAGCGTACGGGTTCGAACCGCTCGCCGTACTGGTCTCCTACCAGGTGGCCGGCGTCCATCCCGACGAAATGGGCATCGGGCCGACTGCGGCGATCCCCAAGGTGTTGGAGGCGGCCGGGCTGGAGCTGAAGGACATCGGCCTCGTCGAACTCAACGAGGCGTTCGCCAGCCAGGCCCTCTACTCGATCCGAACCCTCGGCCTCGACACCTCGATCACCAACGTCAACGGAGGAGCCATCGCCCTGGGGCATCCCCTGGGCTGCACGGGGGCGAAGCTCACCGCGACGTTGCTCCACGAGATGCGCCGTCGCGACGTGGAGTACGGCCTCGTCAGCATGTGCATCGGCGGAGGCATGGGAGCCGCGGCCATCTTCGAGCGCTGACGCCGCCCATCGACCCGGGGCCCTCCCGCGGGAGGGCCCCGGTCCGTGCGACACTGGGCCGCCCATGACCACGGGCATGCCGCGGCCGGCGACCACGATCTGGGCGAGCACAGAGCCCCTCACCTCGCAGCGAGAGCACTACGTGGACTTCCTTCGGGCCGTGAGCCTGCTCGTGGTGGTGGTATTCCATTGGGGGTTCACGATCCTCGTCTTCGAGCCCGACTCGCTCGGCGCCGACAAC
>CAYXHU010000469.1:0-2093 GCA_964464675.1 uncultured Acidimicrobiia bacterium | reverse complement strand
GGCGACATAAGGGGATCAGCGGATGGGAGGACCGGCTTCGCCCGCGTCCTTCTTGGCGCGAAACCCCCACCCTCGGCGAACCGGCCGGGCACTTCGCCCCTATCGATCGATCGTCCGGACGGCGGACGATGCGCAGAGCATCATCCCAAGCAGCGCCTCATGGAGGAATCGATGCCCACCAACGAACCGGAGGACCTCAACCTCCACCAGATGGCCTACCGACAGTTCATGGAGGCCGTCCCATACGCCGACCACCTCGAAGGCTGGCGGGGAGTCTCACAATGGCTGTTCCAGCCGGAGCGGATCATCGAAGTCACCATGCCGGTGGTCATGGACGACGGGTTCGTGCACACCTTCAAGGGGTACCGCATCCTGCACAACACCGCCCGGGGCCCCGGCAAGGGCGGGATCAGGTTCCACCCCAGCGTCGACGCCGACGAGGTGAAGGCACTCGCCACCTGGATGACGTGGAAGTGCGCGCTCATCGACATCCCGTTCGGCGGAGCCAAAGGCGGCGTCCAGTGTGAGCCGCGCAGCCTGAGCCTCGACGAGAAGCGCCGCATCACCCGCAGGTTCGTGGCCGCCCTCGGCGACTCCATCGGCCCGCACACCGACATCCCCGCGCCGGACATGTACACCGACGAGCGCACCATGGCGTGGATCTACGACACCTACGACATGATGCACCCCGGGAGGAACAACCTGCCGATCGTCACCGGCAAGCCGATCGACATGGGCGGGATCCCGGGTCGCAGCACCGCCACCGCCCAGGGAGCGGTGTACTGCACCGAGCACTTCCTGACGATCGGCGGTGAGCCGTCCATCGCTTCGATCGACGGAGCGAAGCTCGCCGTGCAGGGGTTCGGGAACGCGGGCCGCCACGCAGCCCGCATCTACCGCGATCTCGGCGCGGTCATCGTCGGCGTGAGCGACTCCCAAGGGGGCGTATACGACCCTGCCGGGCTGGACATCGAGAAGGTCGAGCAACACAAGGACGAGACGGGCACGGTCGTCGGAGCCCCGGCCACCGAGACGCTCGGGCCCAAGCAGGTCCTCGAGGTTCCCTGCGACATCCTGGTTCCGGCCGCCCTGGAGACCCAGATCACCGCCGAGAACGCAGACCGGGTCCAGGCGAAGCTCGTCGTGGAAGCCGCCAACGGGCCCACGACGCCCGCCGCCGACGAGATCCTCTGGAGCAAGGGCATCAAGGTGCTGCCCGACATCCTCGCCAACTCGGGCGGGGTGTTGGTCTCCTACCTTGAGTGGGTGCAGAACCTGCAGAACGACCAGGTCGACGAGGACGAGGTGCAGCGCCGGCTCCGCAAGAAGATGAACCGGGCCACCGAGCACGTCGTCGCCACCCACTCGCGGCTCACAGACGACATCGAGCACTTCCGCTCGAGGTGGGCCGGCGTCCGTCCCGACGACCCACCGCTGCGGGACCCCGACCTCAGGATCGCCGCCACGCTGGCCGCGGTGTACCGGGTCCGCAAGGCGACCGACTACAGGGGCGTCTGGCCGTAGGCCACACGGCGGTCGGGAGTCAGCGTCTCCGTTTCGGCGGATCGGCTCCCGGCACCGGGAGGATGGCTCCCTGGGGGATCCTGCGGGGCACCGCGGTGGTCTGCAGGATCCCCAGCTCGTCCACGCCGACGGTGGTGTTGTCGCACCCGCCGTCGGAGCGTGACTGGTAGTTGACCCTCACGTTGCGAGGCCGAACCGGTTCCCCGTCGGCGGTCACGGCGCGCAGGTCGCTCCACCTGACGCTCACCGACGGCTGTTCGCATCGGGCGAACACTTCCGACCACATCATCGGCGAGAGCAGGAACTCCCCCGCCGCGTAGAGATCGCGCACCAGGTGCTCCCGCCCCTCGTCGAGATCGCTGACGGTTCCCCGCCAGGCATGCATGCCTTCGGGCGCCTCGCCCGGAGACGGCGCAATCCGGAGACGGTACGGGTGGCCGGCCGCCCATGGGAACTCGCGGGTGTTCGGATCGGACCGTGGACCCCGCAGCGGAGAGGCCGAGCCCGCCAGCAGCGTCTCGCCGCGGTCCATCGGCCCGTAGCCACCCCAGTTCACCGCGGTATTGCCC
>CAYXHU010000468.1:0-2096 GCA_964464675.1 uncultured Acidimicrobiia bacterium | reverse complement strand
TCGCCGCAGACCTGGACGACCACCGGCTCGCCCTCCTGGATGTCGTCGGGGATCTCGATGACCCGGCAATCGCTTGCCGGAGCGCTGCCGCTCGGCTCGTGGGTGATGCGGCCGGCCTCCTCCAGGATTCCGTCGGTGCTGAGGACCACGGCGCCGTAGAAGTCGGTCGCCCACGACTGCACCGGGAGGACGGCCATCTCGAGCGGCTGCCAGTACAGGAAGGCGTGGTGGTCCCACTCGGCCTCGGTGTACCCGTCCTGGAGCACCCAGGTGCTCACCTCGCGGGGGTCCGCCGGGTTCGACACATCGAACAGCGACACCTTCGCGCCGGTCATGCGGCCGTCTTCGGTGGCGTCCTGCCCGACCCCGAGCAACAAGCCCTCGCCTATCGGGTGCAGGTAGGCCGAGTAGCCGGGGATCTTCAGCTCGCCGGTCACCGCCGGCGCAAGGGGGTCGCGCAGATCGACGACGTAGAGCGGGTCGACCTGGCGGAACGTGACCACGTAGCCGGCCTCACCGATGAACCTGACCGAGTAGATGCGCTCCCCTTCGCCGAGGCCGCCGACCCGGCCCACTTCGACCAGCCGGTCGCCCTGCTGCTCCAGCACGACGACGGCGCTCTCCGAAGTCTCCGCGAATCCCCACGGAGGCCCGTCGGTGGTGGCCACCCGAAGGTATCCCTCGTACTCGTCCATCGAGAACTGGTTGAGCAGGTGCCCGTTGATGCTCCCGGATGCCAGGTACTCGGCGGGGCCGTCGCCGGAGATGTCGAATCGGTGGATCGCCGTCGAATACCGCTCCGAGAACTCCCGCACGTCGAGGCCGGCCCCGACCCAGTCCTGGGGCACCCACACGTTCGTGGCCACGTACAGGCTCTCGGTTGAGGCGTACACGGTCTGGCCCTGGGCGATCACGCCGGTGCCCTCTCCGGGAGTCAGGCCTTGATCCATGTCCACGGTGAGCACCGACAGCGTGTCGAACCCCGAGAACTCGGCCGGACGGTGCATCCGGTCGCACGCCACCGCCAAGCCCGACGACACGACGTCGTCGCCGGACGCGAGGGTGTAGGCGGGCAGCCAGGTGTCGATGGTGGACTCCTGGATGACCCTCCGGTTCATCTCGAGGGCGAGCTCCTCTGCGGCCGGAGAGGACGGGTACACGAACGGCAGGTCGCTGGGATAGGACGACACGACGATGCGCACGGTGCCGTCGATCATGCGGGCGCTCAGGTACTGCCCGTCGATGCGCAGCGTCCGCGTCACCGTCATGTCTGCGGGATCGCCGAGGTCGACCTCGTAGACCACCGTGGTCGGCCCGCTGTAGGCGGGCGGGAGGACGTCGCCCTCCCGGGCGTCCACCGGCATCGGCTCCGGCAGCCCCAGCCACTGGTCGCCCTGCACGAACACGAAGGCGCGGTCGCCGGAGAGGAACAGGGTGTGGCCCCAGCCCTCGTCGAAGCGCAGCGAGCCGGCGACCTGAGCCCGCTCCCCGGTCAGGTCGGCGACCACGAGGCGCCCGTTCACGATGGCCACGATGCGGTTCCCGTCCGTCTTCACGATGTCGGGTTCGTCCACACCGGCGACCTGGACGTTCGTGCCCGAATAGGTCCCGTCGTCCCCCATGCCGGCCGGGGCCGAGGCGGGGATCGTGGTGCCGGCCGCAGCCTCACCGACCGCAGCGGGTCCCCTCTCTGCGACGTCGCCCTCGCCGAACAGGGGCCACGGGTAGTAGGTCGGCCCGCCTTCGAGCCCGTAGGGCCCGACCCGGGCCAGAGCCTCCGTCTTGAAGTGCTCCAGCACCGCGTCGCACGAGTCGAGCACCTCCATCGCGGCGACGAAGCGGATCTCGCCGGGATCGAACCGGTCTGCCACCGCCGTCACCGTTCCCCCGCCGGTCGAAGTCGTCGTGGCCGGCCCGGTGGTGGCGACGGTGCCGCCCTCGTCGGTACAGGCTCCCGCCAGCAAGGCCAGGAACATCACGGTGACGGCGATCTTGCGCATGTGAGCCTCTCGGGTCGGTTGCCGATGAGACGCGCCGCCGCCCGGTTCCGGTTCCCGGCATCGGTGCACCCGGTCGGCTCGTCGCCGGGCACTAGC
>CAYXHU010000467.1:0-2096 GCA_964464675.1 uncultured Acidimicrobiia bacterium | reverse complement strand
TGACGATCCCCCCGACTCGCACCCGGCTCGCCCGGCTGCGTTCGGCGAGCACCCGCGCGATCGGCACGCAGCCCACAGCCTCGAGGCGCTCCCTCACGAACTCCACCGGGTGGCGGGCCGACACCCCGGTCGACCACAGGTCGAGGCGTGCCCGCTCGGCGTCGTCCAGGGGCGGGAGCGCCGGCGGGCCGTCGCCCGGCGCCAGCCCGAGACGGTCGGGGCCCATGCCGCCGAGCGCCCCGGCCGTCCAGAGGCCGGCGCGCCGTTCGAGGCCGAGCGACTCGAGGGCCCCGGCCGCGGCCAGGCCCTCGAGGGCGGCCACTGTGATGCCGGTGCGCTGGGCGAGGTCGACGATCGTGGTGAAGGGCTCCCCGATCAGGCGGGCCGCTTCGATCCGGGTGATCTCGGCGTCGCCGAGGTTGCGGACGTATCGCAGTCCCATTCGCACTGCGGTCGCCATGCGCACCGCGTCGTCGACGGCGCCCCTCCCCCGCCGCCACGACGCACCCAGGTAGGTGGCGACGTCCCGCGGATCGGCGGCGTGGGGCACCACGGTGCAGTCGTACTCCGACTCGTTGACGTCGGGGCCCAGGATCACCACCCCGTGGTGCATCGCATCCTGCACCAGGGAGTTCGGGCTGTAGAACCCCATCGGCTGCGCGTTCAGCAGGCCGGCCAGGAACTCGGCCGGCCAGTGGTACTTGAGCCATGCCGACATGTACACGATGTAGGCGAACGACACCGAGTGGCTCTCCGGGAACCCGAAGGCGGCGAACCCCTGCAGCTTCTCCCAGATCTCGTCGGCGGCCGCACCGGTGATCCCGTTCCCGGCCATCCCGGCGTAGGTCTCGGCGCGCAGCTTGGCCATCTCCTCGTCGGATCGCTTGTGGGTCATCGCCTGCCGCAGGCGATCCGACTGCCCGGGGCTGTATCCGGCGCACACTCGGGCGATCTCCATCAGCTGCTCCTGGAAGACCGGCACGCCCAGGGTCTTGGCCAGGATGGGCTCGGTGCTGGGGTGGGGATACCGCACCGGCTCCTCCCCGTTGCGGCGCCGCAGGAAGGGATGCACCGAGTGCCCCTGGATCGGGCCGGGGCGGATGAGGGCCACCTCGATGGCCAGGTCGTAGAAGGTCTTCGGCTTCATCCTCGGCAACGTGGCCATCTGTGCCCGCGACTCCACCTGGAACACCCCCACGGTGTCGGCCCGGGTGAGCATCTCGTAGACCGCCGGCTCCTGGGGGATCGTCGCCAGATCGACCGCCGTGCCGTGCACCTCCTCGATCATGTCCACGGTGAGGTGCAGCGCGTTGAGCATCCCCAGGCCGAGCAGGTCGAACTTGACGATCCCCATCGAAGCGCAGTCGTCCTTGTCCCACTGGAGCACCGAGCGGTCCTCCATGCGGCCCCACTCCAGGGGGACCACCTCCCAGAGCGGCCGATCGGCGATCACCATCCCCCCGGAGTGGATCCCCAGGTGACGCGGGAAGCCGTCGAGCCGGCGGCAGACGTCGAGGATGAGTTCGGTGGTGAGCCCCTCCGGGAGGTCGACGTGCCGGGCGATCTCGGCGGGCCGCCGGGTGTCGAGATACTTGGTGAGGCCGTTCACCTGGGCCTGGGTGAGCCCGAAGGCCTTGCCGACGTCCTGGAGGACCGACCGCGCCCGATAGGTGATGACGTTGGCGACCATTGCGGCCCGTTCCCTGCCGTACCGCTCGTAGCAGTACTGGATCACCTCTTCGCGCCGTTCCGCCTCGAAGTCGACGTCGATGTCGGGAGGGCGTCCCCGCTCGGCCGAGAGGAAGCGCTCGAACGGCAAGGCGAGCCGAATCGGATCCACCCTGGTGAGCCCGAGGCAGCGGCACACCGCCGAGTCGGCGCCCGAACCGCGGATCTGGCAGAAGATGTCCCGGGCCCTGGCGAACCGCACGATGTCCCACACCACCAGGAAGTAGCCGGGGAACCCGAGGTCCTCGATCACCCCGAGTTCGTGCTCGAGGCGGGCCACCGCCGCCGGATCCACCCCGCCTCTGCCCTCCCCGGGATAGACCCTCCGGGCCCCGTCGAACACCAGGTGGCGCAGGTACTCCATCTCG
>CAYXHU010000466.1:0-2106 GCA_964464675.1 uncultured Acidimicrobiia bacterium | reverse complement strand
AGCTCTCCCGTGGCCCGTTCCACGGCGCGTTCGATGGCGGCCATCTTCCCGAGCCGCTCCGGACGGTGCAGCACGAGCACGCCGCGGTCGGCGAAGCGTGTCGCGATCTCGACGGTCCGGTCGGAGGAGCCGTCGGCGGCGACGATCACCTGGAGCCTTCCGGCCGGGTAGTCGAGGCCGAGTGTCTCGACGAGCTTCTCCTCGATGCAGTCCTCTTCGTCGTAGGCGGCGATGACGAGGCTGAGCGGAGGCGTGTGGCCGCCGTCCACCTGCCGCTCCGGCCGGAGCCGGGCCAGCATCGCGATCAGGATGGGGTACCCGGCGTACACATAGGCCACGAATGCCACCGCCGACCAGAAGACGATCCCGCTCATCCCCGAGCCTCCTCCACGGGCCGGCGCGATTCGGCCAGCACCGTTCGGGCGATCGGCTTCCACGAGTAGTCGCGGTCGGATGCGAGGCGAGCGTTCGCTCCCATGCGTTCCGCTTCGGCCGGATCGCCGAGAACCTTGACCACGGCGCGTGCCAGGAGCTCCGGGCTTCCCACGGGGACGATGAGCCCGGTCCCTCCCGGCTCCACGGCCTCCGGCAACCCCCCGGCATCGGTCACGATCACCGGCTTCCCGAAGGCGTAGGCGACTTGCAGCGCCCCGCTGGCGGACGCCGAGCGATAGGGGAGCACGACGACGTTCGCGGTCCGCAGCAGCGGCCCTACCTCGCCGAGGGGGAGGTACCTGGGATCGACGACGACCCGCCCGGCGATGCCGAGGCGCTCGGCACGGGCGACGAGGGCCCCGGGGTCGACCCCCTGCGCGGCTCCGGCGACGACCAGTGAGGCGTCGAGCTCTGCGAGGACCAGAGCGAAGGCGTCGATGAGGTCGTCGAGGCCCTTGCTCGGGCGCAGCCCCCCGAAGAACAACGCCACCGGCCGCTCGGGCGGGATGCCGTACCCGCCGCGCAGGTCGCCGCCGGGGTCGCCGGCCCGGGCGAGGAGGGCCTCGTTGCCGTGGGGGATCGCCACGCAGCGTTCCGGCGGCACGGCGAAGGCGGCCAGGAAGGAGCTCAGGTTGGCGTCTCCGTGCAGGAAGATCCTCGAGAACGTGTGGTACGCCGACGGGGTGTCGATGCCGGTCGGCTCGCCGTCGCGTTCGGTGAACTCGTGGCACACCTGGGTCAGCACGAGCCCGGCACGCTGCAAGCGGCGCAGGAAGAAGGCGACGAACCCGAACCGGACGACACCGAACTGGACCACGTCGGGGCGGATGCGGATCAGATGGCGGGTGAGGCGTTCCCAGGCCCAGACGAGTTTTGCCCCTCGAACCGCGCGGCGGACGCTGCGGCCCCACGCGTTGAGCGAGCCCAGGATCCGGCCGCGGTTCTTCGGGCGCCTGCCCGGAACCACATTGGCCCAGAGCCGCATGCGGGTGTCCACGGTGAAGTCGTGGGGGAGGTCGGCCAGCTCGTAGTGCCGCGAGGTGATGAGCGTCACGTCGGCGCCCTCGGCGGCGAGCGCCGTGCACAGCTGGTAGGCGTAGTGGATCATGCCCCCGCCCCCGTCCGGCTCCACGACGGCGATCCTCATCGCCGGCTCCTCGTCGCGATGAGATGGCGGTACTCCTCGACGAGCACGGATGCCTGGCGCCTCACGTCGAACCGTTCCCGGGCGATGCGTCGGCCGGCCTTGCCCATCGCGGCGGCCTGGCGAGGGTTGGCGAGCACCAGGTCGAGTGCGTCCGAGAGGGCGGCCTCGTCGCCGGGTGGCACGAGGAGCGCCGAGGAGCGGTGGGTGACCATCTCCGGGATCCCTCCGACCGCGGTGGCGACGATCGGGAGGCCGGCGGCTCCCGCCTCGGCGAGCACGGTCGGTAGGGCCTCGGTGAGGCTCGGCAGCACGAACACGTCGCCGGCGGCGAGCACTTCGGGCACGTCGGGCCGGGCCCCGGCGAACACGACGACGTCGCCGAGCCCCAGGTCACCGACGAGCCGTTCCAGCGAGGAGCGGTATGGACCGTCGCCCACGATCAGGTATCGGAGTCCGGGGTGGCGTGCGGCCGGCCCGGCCAGCGCGGCCAAGGCGTGCTGGATGCCTTTGGGTTCCCGCAGCAC
>CAYXHU010000465.1:0-2125 GCA_964464675.1 uncultured Acidimicrobiia bacterium | reverse complement strand
CGGGAGCGGTCGGAGGGTATCTCTTCTTCAGCGGCCGACTGGACGATCTCACGGTGATGGTGGCCGGTCAGGGCGGAGACGGGTCGCTCACCGTGATCACCCTGCTCGCCAGGCTGCTCGGAGGGCGCGGCTACCACATGTACTCGGCCCGGAACGTGGCGTCGCGCATCAAGGGCGGGCACGCCGCCGCGCTGCTGCGCGGCTCCCACGTCGAGCGGGGCGGTCTCGGGGACGCCATCGACGTCCTGGTCGCCTTCGACGACGAGGCCGTCGAGCGGGCTAGGTCACGGCTCGCCGCCGACGCGATCGTGGTGTTCGACGGCTCGGGCGGGCCCGCCCCCCGGCTTCCCGAGGGCATCCTGGTGCTCGAGGTGCCGTTCGCCAGGCTCGCGGTCCGCGACCTGCGCCGCGACCTCTACAAGAACAGCCTCGCGTTCGGGGTGCTCACGCGCGTCCTCGGAGTCGCCGACGCCGAGGCGGAGCAGTGCCTCGACGAGCGGTTCTCCCACCTGCCGGCCCACCTGCGCGAGGCCAACCTCGGCGCGCTGCGGCGCGGGCTCGAGTACGCGGACGAGCAGGGGATCGGAGAGGGCGACGGACCGCGGTCGCTCCCGTCGGCGGCGGCGGAGGACCGCCTGCTCATCAGCGGGAACGAGGCGCTGGCGCTCGGGTTCCTGGCCGCGGGCGGCCGGTTCTTCGCCGGGTACCCGATCACCCCGGCGTCGGAGATCCTCGAATGGCTGGCCGCCCGGCTGCCGCGCTTCGGCGGCGTGGCCGTCCAGGCCGAGGACGAGCTCGCCGCGGTGAACATGGCGATCGGCGCGGCGATGACCGGGGTCCGGGCGATGACGGTTATGTTTGGTTTTGGTATCTCGCTCATGCAGGAAGGGGTGTCCCACCTCGGTTCCGCAGAGATCCCGCTCGTGATCGTCGATTGCCAGCGGGTCGGGCCTTCCACCGGCATGCCGACGAAGGCCGAGCAGAGCGACATCAACATGCTGGTCCACGGCGGAAACGGCGACTTCCCGCGCGTCGTGCTCGCTCCGGGCACCGCGACCGACTGTTTCGAGTTGTCGGTCGCGGCGACCAACCTGGCGCGCCGGCTGCAGTGCCCGGTGTATCTGGTCCTCGACCAAGCGCTGGCCCAGCACTCCGAGACGGTGGTTCCCTTCGACGTGGACGTTCCCATCGAGGAGGGGGACGTGGTCGGTGAGGCGGCGCTGGCCGGGATGGCCGAGTACCGCCGCTATGCAGTGACCGACAGCGGCATCTCGCCCTGGGTGGTGCCCGGCACCCGGGGAGGCATGAACCTGGTGACCGGCAACGAGCGGAACGAGTGGGGCCTGGTGTCGATCGATCCCGCCAATCGGCGCGTGATGATGGACAAGCGCATGCGCAAGATCTCCAACGCCCTCGGTGATCTCCCGGCGGCGCGGCGCGGCGGCGATCCGGATGCCGAAGTGGGGCTGCTGGCGGTCGGCTCGGGGCTCGCGGCGATGCGCGAGGCCGCGGAGCGGATCACCGCAGCGGGGCTGCCGGTCGCCTGGCTGCAGCCTCGTACCGTGTGGCCGGTGCTTCCCGAGACGCTCGAGTTCATCGCGGCGCGCCGGGTGGTCTACGTCGTGGAGCACAACGCCGAGGGTCAGTTGGCGCACCTCATCGGCGGAGTGGGGGGCTGCCTCGACCGTCTGCGCAGCGTCCTGCGGTACGACGGCACGCTCTTTCCCCCCGGCCGCCTCGCCGGGGAGGTCCTCGGCAGGGAGGGGGCGGCATGACCGAGACGTACCGGCCCTCCCGTCCGATCTGGTGTGCCGGGTGCGGCCATTTCGGCGTCCAGGCAGCGCTGGTGCGTGCGTTGGGCCGGGTCGGAGCCGAGCCGCACGACGTGCTCGTGCTGGCCGGGATCGGTTGTTCCGGCACGATCCAGAACAACCTGGGCACGTACGGCTACCACGCGCTCCACGGGCGGGTGCTCCCTACGGCCACCGGAGTCGCGTTGGCCAACCCGCGGTTGACGGTGATCGCCGCCGGAGGCGACGGGGACGGGTACGCGATCGGTGCCGGTCATCTGGTGCACACGTTCCGGAGGAACCCGTCGTTCCTGTACGTGCTCATGAACAACGGC
>CAYXHU010000464.1:0-2134 GCA_964464675.1 uncultured Acidimicrobiia bacterium | reverse complement strand
CCCAACTCGACATCTCCCTCCAGGTAGAGCACGACGTCCACCGCGTGCTCGAGCAGCTTCGGCCCCGCAATCGACCCGTCCTTGGTGACGTGCCCGACCAGCACGACCGGGACCCGCTGCTCCTTGGCGAAGTGGACGAGGCGGGCGGCCGACTCGCGCACCTGGGACACGCCGCCGGGAGCGCCCCCCACTTCGGCCGCGGCGACGGTCTGGATCGAATCGACCACGAGGAGGTCCGGCTGCACCTCGGCGGCGGCGGCGATGACCGCATCGACGTCACGCTCGGCGGCGAGCAGCAGGCCGTCCTCCCGGACGCCGAGGCGGGCGGCCCGCAGGGCCACCTGCTCGGCCGACTCCTCGGCGCTGGCGACCAGCACCGACGCACCGCCCGCAGCCAGCGACGCGGCTACCTGGAGCAGCAGCGTGGACTTGCCAACTCCCGGCTCGCCGCCGACGAGCAGGGATGCTCCGGGAACCAGGCCCCCGCCGACGACCCGATCGACCTCACCGATGCCGATCGGGCGGCGGCGCACCGGCGTGCGCCCCGCCTCGCTGAGCGGCACGACCCGGGCGGCACGTCCCCGGGCGCGCGAAGGTGAGCCCTCGGAGGTCTCGACGAGCGCGCCGCCTCCGCACTGGGGGCAGAAGCCCATCCACTTGGGCCCGGCATAGCCGCACGTCTCACATCGGTACCGCACCAGGGCACCTTATCGGCGCAGTGCGACACGAATCGCCAGTGCGGCGACGATCAGCACGACGAGAAGGAGGACCACTCCGCCCACGACGTTTCCCGTCGTCCAGGTCTCCACCACCCGTATCGTCGCCGGCATACACCCACCAAGGTCACCGAGATAGTCCGGTTCCGTGGCACAATACCCCGTGGCCGAGACGTGGCGCCGCGGCAGGTGCCCAGTGGACCCGAGACACCGGAGACACACTGGTGGGTGACGACCGAATCGACGGGTTCGACGATCTGTTCGAACCCTTCGAACTCCAAGACCGACCTCCCTCGGAGCGTCGGGAACGGACCAAGACGGCGGGGAGCCGATCCACGCCGCCCGGAGGTGTGCCCCAGGTGCGCGAGCCGGTGGCGTGCCCGTCCTGCGGGTCGGCCAACCCGCCGTTCAACCGGCACTGCGAGGCGTGCGGCGCCCGGCTCTCCCAGGCGCCCCTCCCGGTGGCCCCCCAGCCCATGCTGCGCACCACCGCAGGGGCGAGAGCGCTGATGGTGCTCGCCGGCGTCATCTTCACCGTCGCCATCCTGGCGATCGCCGTCAACGTGTTCCGCGACGGAGGCGAGGAGGCCGCCGCGACGACGTCCTCCACGACGACCACCATCGCCACCCTGAACATCGTCGAGCTCAAGCCGGTCCGCACCGAGTGCAATTCCGAGCTCCCGGCGTTCCCGTGCACCGCGCTCACCGACGACGACCCCGCCAACAGCTGGAACGCCCTCGACGGAGGAGTCGGTACCGAGATCACCTTCCTGTTCTCCCCACCGGTGCAGATCACCGAGATGTTCATCCACAACGTCGACGAGCAGGAACGGTTCCTGCGCAACGCGAGGATCAAGGGCGTGGAGATCACCATCGACGACCTGCCCCAGGCGAACGTGACGGAGCTCGAGGACACCAACGAGCCGCAGAAGATCGCCATCCGCTCGCTGCGCACCTCCCGCCTGACCATCACGATCACCAGCGCCTACCCGGGCCAGTCCTACGAGGGCAAGGAGCCCTTCCGGGAGCTGGCCGCACAGGAGATCACGTTCTTCGGCAGGATCGCCCCCGAGTCCGGCTAGCCCTCGCTAGCCCCGGGCGCGCACCATGTAGATCCAGGGGATCGACACCACCGTCACCACCCCCTTGACCACGACGTTCGTCGCGAAGATCTCCCACACGTCCCCGGCAGGCACCACCCCGGCGAAGGCGATCACCACGAACACGGCCGAGTCCACCGGGATCGCCACGGCGTTCGACGAGGCCACCCTGCCCCACTGCAGCCGGTCCCCGAACCGGCGCGCCCACCGGCTGTAGGCCTCGGTGTCGATCAGCTCGGAGATCACCTCGGCGACGATCGAGGCGAACACGATCCGCCACACCGGCGAGAGGACGTCGCCGAACAGCTCGCTGGGGAC
>CAYXHU010000463.1:0-2136 GCA_964464675.1 uncultured Acidimicrobiia bacterium | reverse complement strand
CGAGCAGGTGCAGAAGCCGACCCTGGTGCTGGCACCCAACAAGGCGTTGGCCGCCCAGCTGGCCAACGAGTTCCGGCAGTTCTTCCCGGAGAACCGCGTCGAGTACTTCGTCTCGTACTACGACTACTACCAGCCCGAGGCCTACATCCCGCAGAGCGACACCTACATCGAGAAGGACTCGAGCGTCAACGACGAGATCGACCGGCTGCGGCACAGCGCGACGGCCGCGCTGCTCACCAGGGACGACGTGGTGATCGTCGCCTCCGTGTCGGCCATCTACGGGCTCGGCTCACCGGACCAGTATCGGGGCCAGCTCCTCCGGCTGGTGCGCGGGGTCGAGTACCCGCTCCAGCACGCGGTGCGGCGCCTCGTGGACATCCAGTACGAGCGCAACGAGGTGAACCTGACCCGCGGCCGGTTCCGGCTCAAGGGCGACACGCTGGAGGTGTTCCCCTCCTACGAGGAGACGATCCTCCGGATCGAGTACTTCGGCGACGAGGTGGACCGGATCCTCGAGATGAACCCGGTCACCGGCGAAGTGCTCGGCGAGCTCTCCGAGGCGTGGGTGTACCCGGCGACGCACTACATCGCCACCAAGGAGCGGACCGACCAGGCCGTCGCCGCGATCGACGAGGAGCTCGCCGGCCGGCTGGCCGAGCTCGAGGACGCCGGGAAGCTGCTCGAGGCGCAGCGCCTGCGAATGCGCACCTCGTACGACCTGGAGATGATCAGGGAGATCGGGTACTGCAACGGCATCGAGAACTACTCCCGGTACCTGGACGGCAGGAGCCCGGGGGAGGCCCCGTACACCCTGCTCGACTACTTCCCGGAAGGGTTCCTCACCGTCGTCGACGAGAGCCACGTGACGATCCCTCAGCTCCACGGCCAGTTCGAGGGGGACCGGAGCCGCAAGGAGGTGCTCGTGGAGCACGGGTTCCGGCTGCCGTCGGCCCTGGACAACCGTCCCCTGCGTTTCGACGAGTGGCTGGAGAAGACCGCCCAGGCGGTCTTCCTCTCGGCGACCCCGTCCTCGTGGGAGTTGGAGCATTCGGCCCAGGTGGTCGAGCAGATAATCCGCCCGACCGGGCTCGTCGATCCGGAGGTGATCGTGAAGCCGACCCGGGGGCAGATCGACGACCTGCTCGACGAGGTGCGCCGCAAGGCCGAGGTCGACCAACGGGTCCTGGTCACCACGCTCACCAAGAAGATGGCCGAGGACCTGACCGACTACCTGCTCGAAATGGGGGTGCGGGCCAGGTACCTCCACAGCGAGATCGACACGCTGGAGCGGGTGCAGATCCTGCGCGACCTGCGGCTCGGGGAGTTCGACGTGCTCGTCGGGATCAACCTGCTCAGGGAGGGGCTGGATCTGCCCGAGGTGGGCCTCGTGGCGATCCTGGACGCCGACAAGGAAGGGTTCCTGCGCTCTGAGACGTCGCTGATCCAGACGATCGGGCGAGCGGCCCGCAACGTGGACGGGCAGGTGGTGATGTACGCCGACGACGTCACCGCCAGCATGCAGCGCGCCATCGGGGAGACCAACCGGAGGCGGGCCCTGCAGATGGCGTTCAACCGGGAGCACGGGATCGACCCGCAGACGATCCGCAAGAAGGTGAGCGACATCCTCGAGTTGGTGCAGAGCGGCGATGCTCCCGGGGTGGCGCGCCGCCGGCGCGAGGTGGAGGAGCGGGCCGCGCTCGATCTGCCTGCCGAGGATCTGGGCCGGCTGATCCGCAGCCTCGAGGAGGAGATGCGGGAGGCCGCCGCCGAGCTGCGGTTTGAGTACGCAGCACGCCTACGCGACGAGATCGAGGAGCTGAAGCGCGAGTTGCGGCAGATGGCCGAGGCTGCCGGGTAGCGGCTCAGGGCGTGTCGGCGCCGGTGTCCTCGTCGTCCTCGTCGCCGGAGTCCCGCAACCCCTTGCGGAGCTCTCTTGCCGACTTGCCGATCGATCGCGCCAGCTCGGGAAGCTTGCGGCTCCCGAAGAGCAGCAGCAGCACGACGACGATGACGATGATCTCGCCGGTGCCGATCTGCCTGAACATCCCCGTGCTCCCGACTCGCGTGACGGCCACTGTAGCCCCGCCGCCGGTGTCGCACGGGCCAGTCGGAGCAGGTTCGCAATTGCCATCCTGG
>CAYXHU010000462.1:0-2140 GCA_964464675.1 uncultured Acidimicrobiia bacterium | reverse complement strand
GGGCCAGCGCCTGGGGCTGGTCGGCGAGTCCGGCTCCGGCAAGACAATGACGGCCATGAGCATCGTCGGCCTGCAGCCCGCCGAGGCGGAGGTGACCGGTTCGATCCGCTTCAACGGCCAGGAACTGGTCGGCTTGACAGACCGCGAGTTCTCGCCGGTGCGGGGACGGGAGATCGGCGTGATCTTCCAGGATCCGGCCAGGGCCCTGAACCCGATGATGCGTATCGGCAAGCAGGTCGCCGAGGCGATCCGGCTGCACATGGATCTGCCCCGGGCCAAGGTGCGCGAGCGGGTGGTGGAACTGCTTACCCAGGTTCAGTTGCGCGATGCCGAAAGCCTTCTGCGGCGCTATCCGCACCAGCTGTCGGGGGGCCAGCAGCAACGCGTTCTCGTCGCCATCGCCATTGCCTGCGAGCCCAGGCTCCTGATTGCCGATGAGCCTACGACAGCCCTCGACGTGACGGTCCAGAACGGCATTCTGGACCTGATCCGCGAGTTGAGCGCTTCGCACAACATGAGCCTGCTCTTCGTCACCCACGACCTGGGTGTCATACAGACGGTCAGCGAAATGATCGGCGTGATCTACGGCGGTCAGATGGTGGAGTACGGCCCGACCGGTCAGGTGATCGCCAGCCCGTTCCACCAGTACACCCAGGCGCTGATCTCGGCCAATCCGGGGATCGCGGACGACGAGCACCTCGGCGAGGTGGTGGGGCAGCCGCTGGACACCATCAGCGGCACCGTGCCCTCCGTCGGCCAGTTCCCCTCCGGCTGCCGCTTCCGCGGACGGTGTGTGGCGGAGACGGAGCAGTGCGTCCAGACGCCTGAGACCCGGGACGTCGCCGGCCATCTGTTCAGATGCTGGAACCCGACCCGGGATGTGGCCGAGGCCGAACGAGCCGCCAACAGCGGAGACAAGGAAACCCATGTCTCTGGTTGAAGTCCGCGGAATGTACTTCCGCTACCCCGGCCGGCACCGCGAGGACGCGTGGACGCTGAACGATCTCGACCTGGAGATCGAGCGCGGCGCGGCGGTCGGTATCGTCGGCGAATCGGGTTCGGGGAAGTCGACGCTGGTGCGCATCCTGTGCGGCCTCATGGCGCATCAGCGGGGTGAGGTCAGGTTCGACGGCCGCGACATGAAGGACTGGCTGCGCTCGGATTCGCGGCAGATCCGCCGCCACAATCAGATCGTGTTCCAGAGTCCGCGGCGTTCCCTCGACCCGCGCATGACGATGCGCCAGTCACTGAGCGAGCCGGTCGGCGCCATCGAGCAGCGCAAGCCGAGCGACAGTGAAATGGCGGGCTGGCTCGAGCGCGTGGGCCTCAACGACCAGATTCTCTCGCGGTACCCGCATCAGTTGTCCGGCGGCCAGTTGCAGAGGGTAGGCGTCGCCCGCGCCCTCTCCGTCAATCCCGACGTGCTCTACGCCGACGAACCCACCAGCGCCCTCGACGTTTCCGTCCAGGCCCAGGTTCTCAACCTCCTGATGGAGATCCGGGCCACCCTTGGCCTGACGCTGGTGATGGTTTCCCACGATCTGGCGGTGATCAGCCGTACTTGCGAGCAGATCATCGTGATGAAGGACGGCCGCATCGTCGAGACCGGACCGATGACGAAGATCCTGAGCGGTTCGCGGGACCCGTACACGGTGTCCCTCGTCAAGTCGGCCCGCAAGGTCAGTCTGAAGGCATAAACCGGACAACGGAGTCCGGGCTCTCATCAGGAGGAAGTATGAGTGTGAACATCCACGAGAACATGTTCGACCTCAGCGGCAAGACCGCTCTGGTCACCGGCGGCGGGTTCGGGCTGGGGCGTGCCCTGGTGCACGGTCTCGCCGGTCACGGCGCCAGGGTCATCAGTGTGGCGCGCAGCTCCGATGCCCTCGCCGAAACCTTCTCCACGCTGGGCCCGGAGCACCGCTACATTGTCGGCGACCTCACCAACGATGCGGTGTACGAGGAGCTCGACAAGATGCCCGAGCAGGTGGACATCCTGGTCAACAACCACGGCGGCGACCCCTTCATCAAACCGTGGCCGGAGCAGACCCCCGACGACTGGCGCGGTACCTACGAAATCAACGTCGTGGCCTCGATGCGGCTCATCCATCTGCTGAGCCCCAAGATGGTCGAGCGCAAG
>CAYXHU010000461.1:0-2143 GCA_964464675.1 uncultured Acidimicrobiia bacterium | reverse complement strand
AGAGTGGCGCTGCTCGGACCCAACGGCGCCGGCAAGACCACCCTGGTGCTGCACCTGAACGGGATCCTCGCCGGCGGCGAAGGCGCCGTCGCCATCGCCGGCCTGCCGGTGGTGAAAGAGAACCTGGCCGAGATCCGCCGGCGGGTCGGCATCGTGTTCCAGGATCCCGACGACCAGCTCTTCATGCCGACCGTCGGTCAGGACGTCGCCTTCGGCCCCGCCAACCTCGGCCTCGAGGATGCCGACCT
Source organism: uncultured Acidimicrobiia bacterium (assembly GCA_964464675.1). Taxonomy (GTDB): domain Bacteria; phylum Actinomycetota; class Acidimicrobiia; order Spongiisociales; family UBA11373; genus CAYXHU01. The sequence goes on along the minus strand of CAYXHU010000461.1, from coordinate 1,895 downwards.
GGACCTGCGGGTGGACGAGGCCCTCGGCGCCGTCGGCGCCGCGCACCTCAAGGAGCGCACCCCGCATCATCTCTCGTTCGGTGAGCGCCGGCTGGCCGCCATCGCCGGCGTCCTGGCGATGCGGCCGGAGATCGTGGTGCTCGACGAGCCCACCGCCAACCTCGATCCGGCAGGCCGCCGCGAGCTAGCCGGGGTGCTCGACGGGCTCGACCGCACGATGCTCCTGGTGACCCACGACCTCCCCTACGCCCTCCTGCTCTGTGAGCGGTCGGTGGTGCTGGCCGAGGGGAGGATCGTCGCCGACGGCCCCACCCGGGAGATCCTCGCCGACCAGCGGCTGATGACCGCCCATCGCCTGGAGCTCCCGTACGGCTTCGACGAGCGGCTGCTGGACGGCTGAGGGCCGGTCCGTGTTCGCACTGCTCCGCCGCTGTGCCATGATCGGGCCTTCCCCAGACGAGAGGCACTCATGCGACGCGTCACGATCCTCGCCGTGCTCGCCCTCACGCTCGCCGCGTGTGGGGGCTCCGACGGCGCCGACACCACCGTGGACACCGGGCCCGGCCCGGGGCCCGACGGTGAGACGACGGTCGCCTCCACTTCGCCCGATCCGGGCGTAGAGGGAGCCGTCGCCAGCGGCGACATCGTCGCGGTCGAGTACGTGGGCACGCTCGAAGACGGGACCGAGTTCGACTCATCGGAGGGACGGGAGCCGCTGACGTTCACCGTCGACGACGGGACGATGATCCCCGGATTCAACGACGCGGTGGTCGGGATGGAGGTCGGTGACACCAAGACGGTCACCATCCCCTTCGAAGACGCCTACGGGCCGTACCAGGAAGACGCCATCATCGAGGTCCCCCTCGACCAGCTGCCCGAGGACGTCGCCGCCGGCGACCAGTTGGTCGCACCGACCGGGCAGGTGGTGACCGTCATCGAGGTGAACGACGGGTTCGCCACCATCGACAGCAACCACTTCCTCGCCGGCGAGGACCTCACCTTCGAGATCACCCTGGTGTCGCGGGTCCCGGCGGAGGGCTGAACCTAGAAGCCCAGGTCCAGGGCTCGGCAGAGGAAGCGCATGAAGGGGGCGGCGGTCTCCACCGTCGCCAGGTAGAGGTCCATGAAACCGTCGGCGGTGACCTCCGCCTGGGTGTACTTGGTGGTGGCGATGAAGTCCTTACGCTTGAGATCGTCGATCAGCGGATGGTCGGCCTCGAAGCCCTTCGGTGGACGCTTGAGCGAGTCACCCTCCAGAGGCCCGAAGACCTCGGTGAATCGCTCTCCGTGGGCGACCCGCCTCCAGCCGGCCGGATCGGCGGCGATCGCCTCCCGGATGGCGTAGGCGTGCTCGGTGGCCGGCCTCCACAGGCCGGCGCCGGCGAAGCAACCCCCCGGCTCCAGGTGCAGGTAGAAGCCCGGGGCGTGGGCGTCGTCGCGGGTGGCGACGTGTCGGAACTGGATTCCCACGTGGGTCTTGTAGGGCGTCTTGTCCTTGCTGAATCGGGTGTCCCGGTGGATGCGGAAGAGCGATCCCCCGGCCTTGCGGGCATCGGCGGTGAAGTGGGGGGACACCGCCAGCAGAGGATCGGAGAAGTCCTCGATGAACCGCAGCGCCGGTTCGCGCACGTGCTCCTCGAACAGGTCTTGGTGCGCCTTGAACCAGTCCCGGTCGTTGTTCTCCCTCAGATCCTTGAGGAAGGCGAACAGCTTGGGCGTGAAGTGGCGAGCCATGGCGACACGGTAACCCCGCTCCGGGCGTCCGACGAGGGGTCCGTCACCCGAGCACCGTGAGCCCGGCCTCCCGGCACTCCGCCGTCATCCGGCGGATCGCGTCGCAGTGATCCGGGCCGACCGCCACGAACCGCTCGACCATCGCCGATTCGAACCCGGAG
>CAYXHU010000460.1:0-2145 GCA_964464675.1 uncultured Acidimicrobiia bacterium | reverse complement strand
CGCCCCGCCGAGGGAGGTGCTGGCCGAGCCCACCTACCGGGAGGCCAATGCGCGGTCCTGGGAACGCTTCGGACACGGTGTCTCGGCCCAGGCCTATCGCCTGAGGGAGAAGATCGGCGAGGCGGCGGTGCTCGCCGAAGCCGATGAGAGGCTGGTGGAAGCCCATCCCGAGCTGAGCTTCGCGGTGATGGCGGGAGGGGTGCTTCGGTCGTCGAAGAAGTCCTGGAACGGCCAGGCGGAACGGCGTGCCCTGCTGCACGCCGCCGGGGTCGTGCTCGACCGGCTGCTCCCCGGACGGGCCGGCGACGCGCCTCCCGACGACGTGCTCGACGCGGCTGCGGCCGCCTGGACGGCACGGCGGGTGGCGACCGGGACGGCGCGAAGCATCCCGGATCCTCCCGAGACGATCCGGGGCCGTGCCGTGGCGATCCGGGCGTAGCTCACGCGGCGCTGTGGCGTCGGGCCGACACCCCTTCCCGGTTGAGCGCCGTGATCACCCAGTAGAAGGTCACGAGCACGCCGAGGATCACGTACGTGGCGTACGGGGTGACGTACCCCAGGCTCGACGCCACGGCCAGGATCGCCAGCAGCGCCACCGCCGACCAGTTCTCGCGGCGGATGAACCCGCTGCTGAGGTCGGAGGCCACCAGACGCCTGCCCCGGGACGCGTACGCGAAGGTCACCGCGTTGGCGGCGGCCGCCAGGAAGATGCTCGCCCCGTAGATGATCGCCGCAAGCCGCTCGTCCCAGTTGCGAGCCACCATCGCCGAGGTGAACGGGGTGATCGACACGGCGGCCAGGAAGACCATGTTCAGGAACAGCAAGGTGCCGTTGGCCTTGAGAATGCGGCGCCAGACGGTGTGGTGGTACAGCCAGAGGATGCCGACGATGAAGAACGACACCACGAAGGCGAGGTACTCGCGCCATTCGGCCCTGATCTCCGGCCAGAGCCCTTCGGAGTCGGGGAGCTCCTTGACCACCGGGATGCTCAACTCGAGCACCAGCAGAGTGATGACGATGGCGATGACCCCGTCGGTGAGCGCAACGATCCTGTCCTTGGGGAACGTCGATCCCGTCTCCGGCACTGGTCCTCCTCAGTTCCGTCCCGGCAAGCCCGACACCCCGGATGGGTTGAGCCGCACCGCCGTGTAGTAGACGCGAGCCGTCGTGTCGCACCCGATCCGCAGCACCGTGGGGACCGAGGCACACCGGCCGCGCATGTCGTACAGGAAGCCGGCATCGACCCGGTCCTTGTTCTCCACGTGCCAGACGGGCACGTCGTCGGAATCGATTGCCTTCAGGTTCCGCCAGCCGAAATCGTGGCGGCCGCAGGCGATCGAGAAGTCGAACGGTCCGCTGCCGAGGACGGGGGCCGAGCATCCGTCGCTCTCCCACACCAGGTATTCGGGTCGGGGCACGGCCGGGTCCGACGGCGGTTCGGGTTTCTTGAAGACCCCTTCGAAGCCGTCCACGCCGCCGAGGGGGAGCTCCAGTGTCGAGTCGATGTCCTCGCACACCACGCCGAGGCGAACCGCTCCGGCCACGGTGGCATCGAGCTCCGGGGACGGGACTTCACGGCACACGTCCGCCGCGACCGGCGGAGGGCCCACGGACCCGGTGACGGCGTACGCCAGCGCGATCACCGCCACGAGACCGGTCACGATCCCGAGCAGCACCGCACGCAGGATGCGGCGGCCGCGGGAGCGCTGCCGCCGCGGCTGCGGCGGAGGCGAGGGCGGGGGCGGGGCGGAATGGGGCTCCGGCGGAGGCGGGGGAGGCGGAGGGATCGTCATCAGCCCCTCACCTCGAAGCCCGAGGTGTACGGCGCGTCCTGCGGACCGATGGTGGACGTGATCCGGTCCACCTCACGTCCGTTCACCCGGATGATCAGCGTGAACGCTGCGGGTCCTTGCTCCACGCACTGCATGAAGTGGTCCACGGAGACCGTGTAGGCGCCCTCCGGGGCCCCGCCCTCCGGCCAGAACACGTTCTCGACCGACTGATCGCTCGGTGCACAGCCGGCGTTGGCGTCCCGATCGAGCTGCCCACCCGACGGGACAGACCGGTTGCCGTGGAAGACGGTGTCCCCGATCGGGTCCGTGACGTAGAGGTGCTCGCCGTCCGACGCGAGGTCCCGCGGGAACG
>CAYXHU010000459.1:0-2146 GCA_964464675.1 uncultured Acidimicrobiia bacterium | reverse complement strand
ATTGGTACACGTGGCAGGTGACCGTCCTGGGGCTCGGGCCCATCTGGATGAGCCCCAACGAGGCCGTGAAACAGCGGACCGCCGATCTGCTGGAGGCCGGCGGGATCTTCGCCTACGGCCTCTCCGAGAAGGCGCACGGCGCCGACCTGTACTCCACCGAGACCCGGCTGGAGCCGGCCGGTGACGGCACCTACCGCGCCAACGGGTCCAAGTACTACATCGGCAACGCCAACGAGGCGGCACTGATCTCGACCTTCGGCAAGCTCGGCGACGACTACGTGTTCTTCGCCGTCGACCCCTCCCGGCCCGGCTACACCTGCGTCCGCAACGTCGTGCACAGCCAGAACTACGTCGCCGAATCCCGCCTCGACGACTACCCGGTCTCGGAAGAGGACATCCTGCTGCGCGGCGACGCCGCCTGGGACGCCGCGCTCAACACCGTCAACATCGGCAAGTTCAACCTCGGCTGGGCCTCGATCGGAATCTGCACCCACGCCTTCTACGAGGCGATCCACCACGCCGCCCACCGCGAGCTCTACGGGATGAAGGTCACCGACTTCCCCCACGCCCGCGCCCTCTTCACCGATGCGTACGCCCGGCTGATCGCCATGAAGACCGTGGCGCGGCGCTCGTCGGACTACATGCGATCCGCCGGCCCCGACGACCGCCGCTACCTGCTCACCAACCCGGTGGTCAAGATGAAGGTCACCACCCAGGGGGAGCAGGTCATCGACCACCTGTGGGACGTGATCGCCGCCAAGGGCTTCGAGAAGGACACCTACTTCGAGATGGCCGCCCGCGACATCCGGGCCCTCCCCAAGCTCGAGGGCACCGTCCACGTGAACATCGCCCTGATCCTCAAGTTCATGGAGAACTACTTCTTCCACCCCGCCGAACTCCCCGAGGTGCCGAGACGCGACGATGTCGCCGACGACGAGTTCCTCTTCCGCCAGGGACCGGCCCGGGGCCTCCGCGAGATCCGCTTCCACGACCCCGACGCCGTGTTCGCCGGTTTCGACCAGCCCAACGTGGCCGTGTTCCGCGAGCAGATGGGCGTGTTCCGGGAGATGCTGGTGGCCGCCGCCCCGACCGGGGACCAGGCACGCGACATCGACTTCCTCCTGGCGGTCGGCGAGATCTTCACCCTGGCCGTTTACGGAGAGATGTTCCTGGAAGGGGCCCGGATCGAGGGCTTCGACGGTCACCTCGTCGACCAGGTATTCGACGTGTTCGTCCGGGACTGGTCGCGCTTTGCGGTGCAACTGCACGGGAAGCCCACCACCACCAAGGAGCAGGCCGAGTTCTGCATGGCGATGATCCGCCGGCCCGTGGCCGATCAGCACCGATTCTCCCGGGTGTGGGAGGATCGCGTGCTCGCCCTCCGCGACGCATACCAGATGAACCCCTAGGCAGGAGCCCCCTTGCGCCGCAGCGTCGTCCTCTCGATCGTCGCCGTGCTCGCCACCGTCGCCTGCGGCGGCGGAGAGGTGCAGTTCGGCACGACGATCCCGAGCACCTCCACGACCATCCCCACCGAGGAGGTCTCCCCCACCACGCGGGCACCGGCCGGGACCTCGGAGATCGTCCTCACTCTCGCCGACGACGCCTCCACGACCCGGGCACTGGTCGGCGACACGATCGTGGTCCGTCTGCTCGAGGACGATCCGGGGGCGGATCCCTGGATCCTCTCCCGGCCCCCGGACCCCCTGGTGCTCGGCACCGAGGACGTCTTCGTCTGGAACCCGTCGGAGCCGGGGGCGGGAGGGTCGTACTCCGAGTTCGTGTTCTTCGTGCTGGGGCCCGGCGAGACGTCGCTGGTGTTCAGCCGGGGGGCGCCCGGTGCGGCCACGCCCCAGACCGAGTTCCGGATCCAGGCCGTCGGCGACTGACCCGGCCGCGCAAATCGGCAGCCCCGGTAGCCTGCGCGCCATGGCAGCCGCTTCCCCCCGGGCGCGGGCCGCCTTCGTCTCCGCGATGCTGCTCACCGGCGTGCTCGCCCCGGCCACCGCCTCGGCTGCCGCCACCTGCCTCGGGGAGAAGGCGACCCACGAAGGCACCTCCGGTGACGACGTCATCGTGGGCACCGACGACCGCGACGTCATCGTCACCTTCGGCGGAGACGACGTCATCCGTTCCGGCGCCGGGG
>CAYXHU010000458.1:0-2153 GCA_964464675.1 uncultured Acidimicrobiia bacterium | reverse complement strand
GCGCATGGTCGTCGTATGCCATGCCGAGCACGTCGTCGGGTACGAACCGGTGACGCGGCACGGTGCGCATCGCCTCGAGCACCAGCGGGGCGTCGATCCCGCGCGCTGCGATCTGGACGTCGACCATGCGCAGCCGGTCCTCTCGATAGGGATCGGCCGGGGCGGCCGAGGCCGGCGGGGAAGAAGAGGTCGCGTCCACGAGTTCCTCTCCGGCGTCGCAGGAAGCCGCGACGAGCAGAAACGCCGCGGCCGCCACGGACCGCGCGACGGGCCGGTTCCTCATGACACCCCGATGGTATCCAACGCCCGGGGCCGGTCCCCGGAGACGGCGGGGTCCCTGTGGGTAGGCTGCGCGGATGCGCTCCCTCTACCCGCCCATCGAGCCGTTCCGCTCCGGCATGCTCCAGGTGTCGGACCTCCACACGCTCTACTACGAGGAGGTCGGCGACCCGTCCGGCCTGCCGGCGGTGTTCCTGCACGGAGGACCCGGCGGTGGCCTCAAGGACGAGTACCGCACGTACTTCGACCCGGAGCGCTGGCACGTGGTGCTCTTCGATCAGCGCGGCTGCGGCCGCAGCACGCCCCATGCGGAACTGCGCGACAACACCACGTGGGCCCTGGTGGCGGACATCGAACGACTCCGCACGATGCTCGGCATCGAGCGCTGGGTGGTCTTCGGAGGCAGCTGGGGCAGCACGCTGGCGCTGGCCTACGCCCAGACACACCCCGACCGCTGCCTCGGCCTCATCTTGCGCGGCATCTTCTTGTTTCGCAGGAAGGAGCTGCTCTGGTTCTACCAGGACGGGGCGAGCCGGCTCTTCCCGGAGGCCTGGAAGCAGTTCCTGGCACCGATCCCCGAGGTGGAGCGCGGGGACCTGATCTCGGCCTACCACCGCCGGCTGACGTCCGACGATCCCGACGTCCGCGTGCAGGCGGCGCGGGCCTGGTCCGTCTGGGAGGCCTCCACGAGCACCCTGCATCCCGATCCAGAGGCGATCGAGAAGGCCTCACAGGACCGGTTCGCGGAAGCCTTCGCCCGGATCGAGTGCCACTACTTCGTCCACGGCGGGTTCCTCCGTTCTGAGACGCAGTTGCTCGAAGACGCGGAGCGAATCGCCCAGGTGCCCGGCGTCATCGTCCAGGGCCGCTACGACGTCGTCTGCCCGGCGGCCAGCGCATGGGAGCTCCACGAGCGCTGGCCGGGCTCGGAGTTGCACGTGATCCGGGACGCCGGGCACTCCATCTCGGAACCCGGCAACCGAGACGCCCTGATCAAGGCGACGGACGAGTTCGCAGCACGGGACTGGTGAGATTCCGGCGCCCGAGCACAGATCTCAGAGCACAGGCCGGCCTGCGCCCAGAGGCACGACCGTAGGCTCGGAACAGATGAGACACGCTCTGGTCGGCGTCCACGGTGATCTGGGGTACTTCGTTCCCGAGTCCAAGCGGCAGGCCGCCTTCGAGGTGGAGTTCGAGCTTCCCGTGGGCTTGCGCGACCTGGTGCAGGCCGCCGGCGTGCCCCATGTCGAGGTCGGCCGGCTCACCGTCAACGGCGATCCGGCCGACTGGTCTCTGGTGATCGACGAAGGGGCCTGCGTCGAGGTGCACCCCCGATTTCCGCTCACCGAGCCGCCCGCCGACCCGCGGTTCCTGCTCGACGCCCACCTGGGCAAGCTCGCCTCATACCTGCGGCTGGTCGGCCTCGACGCCGAGCACGATCCGGCCGAAGACGACCCCGCACTGGTGCAACGATCGAACACCGAACAGAGGATCCTGCTCACCAGAGACCGGGGTCTGCTCATGCACGGCTCACTGTTGTGCGGCTCGTACGTCCGGTCGATCCGGCCTCTCGGTCAGGCGGTCGAGGTGGTGCAGCGGTTCGCACTCGGCGGAGTCCTCGAGCCGTTCAGCCGGTGCATGGTGTGCAACCACCTGCTCGCGGATGCTGCTCCCGGCGATGTCGTCGGCCGGGTTCCGGACTCGGTCGCCGAGGACTATGCCGAGTTCCGCCTCTGCACGGGGTGCGGGAGGGTGTACTGGCAGGGATCACATCACCGCCGCCTGCAGCGGATCGTCCGGACGATCGTCCAGGGGGAATGAGGGCCCGGCAGCGTACCAAGCGGCCACCGAGCCCGGCCGGCGCGCATAGCCTT
>CAYXHU010000457.1:0-2154 GCA_964464675.1 uncultured Acidimicrobiia bacterium | reverse complement strand
GGCGAAGACGGCGGCGAACGCCTCCGGTGAGGTGAGCGCACCTCCCGACGAGGCGTGTAGATGCGCCCAGTCCACCACGGGCCTGACGACCGTGAACCGTCGGGCGATGAGAGCGATGTCGCCGAGGGTGCCGAAGGCGCGTTCGTGGCCTCCGACTTCGAGACCGAGCGCCACCCCGAGGTGGCGCACCTTCGGTTCGAGCAGGGCGAGGTTCCGCTCGACGAGTGCGTGCAGATCCTCGGCGCTTCGCCCCTTCACGTAGCCGGTGTGCGCCACCACGATGCGGGCTCCCATCGCCCGCCCGAGCTTCATGGTGTGCTCCAGGGCCGCCCGAGTCTGCTTCCCCTTCTCCTCGTCGTCCGAGGTCAGGATGGCGAAGTACGGGGCATGGATCGACAGGGCGATCCCCCGCTCGGCTGCCGCCGCACCGAAGGAGGCGCAGCGGTGCTCGTTCCACGGGAAGCCCTTGACGAAGGCCAACTCGAAGGCGCCGTGCCCCCGACCCACCAGTCCGTCGAGGAACTCGGTGTCGTCCGTTCCGTCGGGTGGCATCCCGCTCGTGCCGAAGCGGATCATCGGCGCAGGATACGGTGGCCGGGCCCGGCATCACGGCGACACGACTCGCATGTGGGGTCGTGCACGACGATGGAATCCCGACCCTCGGACGACCCGGCCCAGGGCCCCTCGAAGAGTGGTGCTCCGGCCGATGTCACGGCGCAGAACACGTTCAGACGCCGTCCCCAACCTGCATCCGCCCCCTCACCAGCGTTGGGTGAGGTTCGGAGCGACGGGCCCTCTGTTGCTCATCCGGCCGAGGCGCGGATCTCCTCGAGGGTGGGGCAGGGGTCGACGGCGTAGATCCGGCATTCGGCGTCTGTGAAGCTGCGGGTGAGCCGCTCGGCGGCGATCCCGACGAGGTCGTAGACGTCGAGGGCGAACACCCGGGTCACACATTCACCCTGGAGGGCCACCGCCAGCGTGGTGCCGTCGGGACCGAAGGCGAGATCGGTCACCAGCGAGTCGTCGTACAGCGCAGGCAGCGTGGACAGCAGGGTTCCGGTCTCGGTGTCGAAGATCCTCACCCTCGAGCCGTCCCCGACCGCGACCCGGTCCCCATCGGGACTGAAGGCAACCGACGTCACCAGACCGTCCAGCGGACCCAGGGCGCCGACTCGATCCCCCGTCTCGGCGTCCCACAGCCCGACGTCGTAGGCCCCGCCGGAGAGTCCGCCGTTGGTGAGCAGCATCATCCCGTTGGGGCTGAAGACGATCACCGACGCCCCCGCCCTGGCCGGATCGTGCTCACAGCATCGCACGACCTGGTTGCCCTCGAGGTCGAAGACGGCCACGTGATTGCCGAAGGAGGCCAGAGAGTCGTCGAACCCCTCGGCCCGGGCGGCGATGCGAGCACCGTCGGGGCTGAACGCCACCGACGTCCACCAGAGCGCTGCGCTCGGGGGAACGGTCAGGATCTCGTCGAAGGTCACCGTGTCCCACATCACGATGGCGTTGTTGACCGAAGCGGCCAGCAGCGAGCCGTCGGGGCTGAACGACACACACCACCCACCCCGGGCATGGCCCGGATCACCGAGCACCGCCACAAGATCCCCGTCGGCCGTGTCCCACACCATCACCGCCCCGCCACCACCGGCGCTGTCATCGATCGCCGTTGCCAGCAAGCCGTCGTCGGGTGAGAACTCGGCGTCCACCACCCGGTAGTCGGCACCGCCCGGCTCGAGACCGTGATGCGCCACCAGGTCGGGACCCGGCTCCACCACGATGAGGTCGTACCCGGTGGCGGCGTCGATGATCCGGTACTCGTCCCCCTCTCCTGCGGCGAGCATCCGGCCGCCATGGCCCACGGCGACGCCGTTCGGGGCATTCGTCCCGGAGGGCACGGTCAGCCATTCACTCTCGCCCCCTGCGGTCAGATCCCACACCAGCGCATCGCCGGTGTCGAGATTCCCCACCAACACCCCGGAGTCGCCGAAGGCCAGATCCAGCACGACGGTGGTCGTCAACTGCCGCAGCAACCGAATCCTCGACCCCTCCACCTCGAACAGGTCTCCGCCGGCGGCGATGCGTGAACCGGCCGGATCGACGGCCACGCTCCCGTTCCAGGCCGTATCGAAGACCTCCGTTTCGATTCCCTCG
>CAYXHU010000456.1:0-2161 GCA_964464675.1 uncultured Acidimicrobiia bacterium | reverse complement strand
CCACGCCAACGAGGACAAGACCCGCCGGGAGCGCGCCGAGGCCCGCAACCGGGCCGATCACGTCTCCTACCAGACCGAGAAGGCCCTCGCCGACCACGGCGACAAGCTCTCCGACGACGAGCGGAGCGCCGTGCAGTCCAAGCTCGACGACCTCAAGAAGGTCCTCGGCGACGAGTCGGCCGAGGCATCTGCGCTCGACTCCGCCGCACAGGCCGTGCTCGAAGCGTCGCAGGTGCTCGGCCAGAAGATCTACGAGGAGGCTCAGGCGGCGGCCCCGCAGGCAGGCACGGCCGACGACGAAGGCGTCGTCGAAGCCGAGATCGTCGACGAGGGCGAGGAGTCCTGATGAGCGACGAGACCCCGGAGGTCGTCGAAGCAGTCCCCGTCGAAGAGGAAGGGAGCGACCTGCCGGTCGCCCCCGAGGCGCTCGGCATCGAGCTGCCCGAAGACCACGACGAGGCCGTGGACGTGCTGCTGCGCGCCCTGGCCACCGCCCGCGCATCGGCCGACTCGTACCTCGACGACCTGCAGCGGGTGGCCGCCGAATTCGAGAACTACCGCAAGCGGGCTCAGCGGGAACGCGAGGAGCTGGTGGAGCGTTCCACGCAGCGGCTCGTCGCCGCCATGCTGCCGGTGCTCGACTCGTTCGACCAGGCCTTCACCCATCAGGCACAGGGCTCCAGCGAAGAGCAGCTGCTCGCCGGGATGCGGGGCACCTTCCACCAGCTCATGGACGTGCTCGGCGCCGAAGGCCTCGAGATGATCCAGGCCGAGGGTGAGCCGTTCGATCCCAACCTCCACGAGGCGGTCGGCGGGGTCGCCGGCGACGACCTGGTCGTCGCCCAGGAGGTGCGGCGCGGCTACGTGCTGAAGGGCCGGGTGCTCCGCCCCGCCATGGTGCTGGTCGCCGCAGCAGAGACAACCGACGAGGCGGCCCCGGAGGGTGGCAAGGACGGCTGACGTGCGCCGGGAATGGGTCGAGAAGGACTACTACCAGGTGCTCGGCGTGGAGGAATCCGCGTCGGACAAGGAGATCCAGCGCGCCTACCGCAAGCTGGCCCGGCAGTACCACCCCGACTCGAATCCCGACGACGCGGCCGCCGAGGCCAAGTTCAAGGACGTCTCCGAGGCCTACCACGTGCTCTCCGACCCGGAGCAGCGCCGCGAGTACGACGAGGTGCGCTCCGCCTTCGCCAGGGGCGCCTACGTGGGCGGCCCCGGCGGGGGCGCCCAGTACGTGCGCGTCGAGGACCTCGGCGACCTGGGCGACCTGTTCGGCGGCGCCGGGCCGTTCGGTGGGCTCGGGGACCTGTTCGGCGGAGGGCGGCGAGCCCGGCGCCCCGGACCGCGCAAGGGCGCCGACCTCGAATCAGAGGTGCACCTCACCTTCCACGAGGCGATCTCCGGGGTCACCCGCACCCTCAAGGTCACCGGCCCGAGCGGCACCAGGGACGTCACCGTGAAGATCCCCGCCGGGGTCAACGACGGGGCCCGCATCAGGGTGCGCGGCAAGGGCATGCCCGGCGAGGCCGGCGGCCCCGCCGGCGACCTGTACGTGCGGGTGCACACCGGCAGCCACCCGGTGTTCGGCCGTTCCGGCCGGCACCTCACCATCGACGTGCCGATCCGCTACACCGAAGCGGCTTTGGGAGCGCAGATCCCGGTGCCCACCCTGGACGGCAAGGTGACCGTCAAGATCCCGCCCGGCACCACGTCGGGCACCACGTTCCGGGTACGCGGCAAGGGGGTCGCCACCCCGAAGGGCACCGGCGACCTGCTCGTCACCGTGCAGGTTGCCGTGCCGGCCCATCCCACCGACGACGAGCGTGCCGCCCTCGAGGCGCTGCGCGCCGTCGAAGTCCAGCACGATCCACGAGCCCACCTGGGGGTGTGACCGATGGCACAGCAGCAGAACGCCGTCTACATCATCTCGGTCGCCGCCGAGCTGGCCGGGGTGCACCCCCAGACGCTGCGCATCTACGAGCGGCGCGGGCTCATCGAGCCATATCGCACCCCGGGGGGCACCCGCCGCTACTCCGACGCCGACCTGGAGCGCCTCGGGTTGATCCAGGAACTCACCGCCGACGGGGTCAACATCGAAGGCGTGAAGCGGATCCTGGAGATGCGCGACGAGATCGAACGGCTCCAGCACCAGGTGAGC
>CAYXHU010000455.1:0-2168 GCA_964464675.1 uncultured Acidimicrobiia bacterium | reverse complement strand
CGGCCGGCTCGCCGACTCCGTGAACATCGACTTCTACGCCGCCGACTTCGCGGCGCGCATCGAGGCGCTCGACCGGGACACCCCGTACGTCGTGTACTGCCGCACAGGCAACCGCAGCGAGAGCGCCGCGGCGCTGATGCGCGACCTCGGGTTCGACGAGGTCTACGAGATCGAGGGGGGAATCGTTTCCTGGGTGGAGTCCGGTCTTCCGATCGTCCCCTGAGCCCGGTCAGCGCGGTCGCACCGTGCGGAGCCGCTTCCCGAGCCGGCGGAGCCGGCGCCCGGCCAGGTCGCCGACGTGCGCCGCGGCGCCCCGCACCGCCGGTGCGTAGGCGTCGATCCTGACGATGCGGCGCACCGTGTCGGTCCACTCGATCTTCCAGGGGTCGTCGGTGCCGGCGAACTCGTAGCTCGCCAGGCCGACGTCGAAGGCCCGTTCGATCATCAGGGCCCGCAGCTGCATCGCCGGAGCGAATCGCCCCGCCTCGGGATCGAACCCCGTCTTGAGCAGGTAGTGGGCTCCCCGATGCTCGAGTGCCAGGTCGAAGGCGAGGAGCCGGCCGTCGAGCCGGAGGGTGCCGACGACGAGCATGCCCCGTGAGGCAGCCCAGGCTGCCGCCGATCGATACATCGCCGTCACCGCCGGATCCGAGGCGATGGCGGTCCCCCGGCGGCCCTTCCAGCCGGAAGCCTCCACGCCAAAGGCCTCGTCGAGCAGGGAGGTGAGGCCGATTGGGCCGTCGCTCACCGCGAACCCGACGGTCCCTGCCTCATCGAGGCGGCGGCGGCGGCGGCGCAGCTCCCGCTTCTTGCGGCTTTCCAGGCCGTCGAAGTACGCGGCGGCGCCGGACGACAGGTCGATGTACGGGGAGTGCATCCGGGCCTGCGATCGGATCGAGTACCCGGCGGCCCGCAGGGCAGCCGGGATCGCCGTCGCAGTCGGCGACCCGGCCTCGACGAAGTCGACGGCCAATGCCGCCGGCGCGGCCTCGGCCAGGGATCGCGCCAGCAGCTCCAGCGCGGCTGCATCGAGCGCGGCGGCCTCCACGACCGGGGTGTGCCAGTCGGCCGGAGTAGCCAGCCGGGCGCGGCGGCGCGTCACCGGGAGCGCAGCGACCAGGAGGCCGCCGCGGCGCACGGCGGCGAGGCGCACCTCGCACCGGCAGACCTCGTTCCAGGCCCGGATCCAGCCGGGGAACGTGAACGGCACGCTCCCCGACGCCTCGCACAGCTCGGTCCACTCCGATTCGACCGAGCCACCGGGGAACTCCAGGGCGAACTCGGGACGCGCCGCGACCACCATGCCCCTTCATCGGCCGCCCCGGTCGCGGCATTGAGGAGACCGTGCCAACGCGCGTGTGGGGCCGGGACGGACCCGGCCCCACACCGTGTCGTTCAGGTCGTGCTAGGGAAGGACCTGGTCGGGGATCACCTCGCCGCTGTAGCCGGCGAGCGCCTTGCCGATGACTCCATCACCTTCCACGACTGCCCAGTTCTCGAACGTGCCGACCGTCGTCCCTCTCACGAGGAAGCTCAGGGTGTGCACCCCGCCGGCGGCCCCCGGGGTCGAGAACACGTCGACCTCGTAGCAGGGCTCGCCCGGCCAGTTGGCATCGCACGCCGCGGAACCGCCGCCGAACGACGGGGCCGGCGGGACGCCGACGCCGTCGAAGTAGGTGGTTCCGCCTTCGCTTCCGGCGAAGTTCTCGGCACCGACGGTCAGCCACCCGCTGTCGCCGTCGGAGACGCTTGCGTACGTGAACGAGATGTCCTCGCCGGGGTCGGCGTCGGATGCGAGGCCGATCCAGATCTGGGCGGTGTTGGGCTCGCCGTCGCCCCAGTTGGGCACGGCTTCCCACTCCACCACGATCCAGGTGTTCGACCCGTCACCGAGCAGGTTGACGATGACCCTCCCTCCCGCATCGGGGTTCAGGTCCGTCCAGAACGGCGCCAGGACGTTGTTCGGCTGCATCTCGTCGGGCAGGTCCGAGTTGATGTAGTTGACGTCGGCGCCGTCGCCGCCGCCGACCACCACGTAGCCGTTGGAGACCACGCCGATCGTGTCGTACAGCTCGCCGCCGTACTCGAAGGCGGGCACGCTGAAGTTGGTGATCGACTCGTCGGTCGCCCCGGCGTCGATGGAGCCGCCGAAGTTGCCCAGGCCGAGG
>CAYXHU010000454.1:0-2173 GCA_964464675.1 uncultured Acidimicrobiia bacterium | reverse complement strand
GGGCGGACCGCCGAGGAGGTGCTGGGGTGAGCGAACTGTCCCACCTCGACGACGAGGGCCGGGCGCGGATGGTGGACGTGGGCGGCAAGCCGGTGACCGACCGGGAGGCGGTCGCCGAGGCGGTCGTGTCCATGGCTCCCGCTACAGCCGAGGCCCTCTTCGCCGGGGATCTCCCCAAAGGGGATGCCCGTGCGGTGGCCCGGATCGCCGCCGTGATGGGCGCGAAGCGGACCCCGGACCTGGTTCCCCTGTGCCATCCGATCGAGATCACCGGCGTGCACGTCGACGTGACTCGGCACGAGGTGGGGGCCCGTATCGAGGTGCTGGTGCGGTCGACCGGCCGGACCGGGGTCGAGATGGAGGCGATGACCGGCGCCGCTCTCGGGGCCGTGGCTCTCTACGACATGATCAAGGGGCTCGACCGGGGGGCGGAGATCGGCCCCGTGCGCCTCCTCTCCAAGCTGGGGGGCAAGTCGGGGGAGTGGCGGAGATGAAGGCGGTGGTGGTGACGGTGAGCGACCGGGTGAGCCGGGGCGAGGCGGAGGACCGGTCCGGCCCCGCCGCGGCGAGTCGCCTGACCTCGCTGGGCCTCGAGGTCGAGGTCCGGGTGGTGCCGGACGGCGAGGAGCCGGTGGCCGGCGCCCTGCGAGCCGCAGTGGCCGCCGGCGCAGCCCTCGTGGTGACGACGGGAGGCACCGGGCTCGGGCCGCGCGACCAGACGCCGGAAGCCACCGCCCGGGTGATCGAGCGGCCAACTCCCGGCCTCGCAGAGGCGATGCGGGCGGCCACCTTCGGCCGGAACCCGCACGGGATGCTGTCGAGGGCGGTCTGCGGCGTCGCCGGAGGCTGCCTCATCGTCAACCTCCCCGGGTCGGTGTCGGGTGTCGAGGAGTCGCTCGACGTCATCGCCCCTGCGCTGCCGCATGCGCTGACCCTGCTGGCAGGCGAGGAGGGTTCGCATCGGCCGCCCGGGGAGGCCCGGGATGAGTGACTTGGTGCGCCCTGCGGCGACGCCTAGGCTGACCGCAGGCGGAGACGGACCCCGGAGTACCCCGATTTCACATGGAGATCCTCCTCTTCATCCTGCTCATCGGCGTATGGGCGGCGTTTGTGGTTCCGGCGTTCGTCAATTCCAGGAGGGAGGCCTACGTGAACGCCCGTGAACCGATCCGATCGGTCACTGCCCCTCCCCCAGAGGCCACGGCGGCCGAGATCCGCGCCAGGGTGCTGGCGCGGCGGAAGATGGCGTTGATCGCGCTGGGGGTGGCGGTGGTCGCGACCCTGGCCGGTGCCGTCCTCACGGGCTCGACCCTGTTGCTGATCGCCACCCTGGTCGCCGACGTGGCGCTCGCCGGGTACATCGCCATGCTGTTGACCATCAAGCAGCGCCGACAGCAGGCGCCGCTGCGGTCCCGATACGCGAGCGACGCGGACGAAGACGTGCGCGTCGTCTCCCGTTGACCCCGGTGGACCTGACGCCTCTCTCGGAGGCGGTGCGGGCGGTCCTCGACGACAAGTACCGGGCCCGTGAGACGGGGCTGGGCAACTCCCGCCGCATCATCAGGTGCTCGGCGAACGCGATCCGCTCGCTGCACCGGGGGGAGTGGGATCGTGCCGAGGAGCTCATCCGGGAGGCCGCAGACCTCCTGCACGAGGCGGAGGCCGCCCTGGAAGACCATCCGGACGTCCGGTACGCGGGATTCCTCGCCGACGCCTCCAAGGAGTACGCCGAAGCCCACCTCACCAGGGCGCTCGCCCTGGGGACCGACCTGCCGCTTCCCTCCGACCTTGGGGTGGCGGTGGCCCCGTACCTGAATGGGCTCGGGGAGGCCGTCGGGGAGATGCGCAGGAGGATGCTCGACCTACTCCGGGCGGGCGACCTGGACGGCGCCGAGGCCACGCTGGAGCGGATGAACATCGTGCATGAGCTGCTCGCCGACCTCGACTACCCGGACGGGATGACCGGCGGCCTGCGGCGCACCACCGACGTGGCACGCTCCCTCATCGAGCGGAGCCGCTCGGATCTGACCACCACCGTGGTGCAGGAGCGGCTCCGCCGCACCATCGAAGGGGCCGGTTCGTAGCAGACGGCGGTCCGGGTACACTGTCGCGGCCCTTGGGGGTGTAGCTCAGTCCGGCAGAGCGCTTCCCTCGCACGGAAGAGGCCAGGGGT
>CAYXHU010000453.1:0-2187 GCA_964464675.1 uncultured Acidimicrobiia bacterium | reverse complement strand
GAAGACGGTCGCCCAGCTGGAGGTCGTGGGCGAGGAGCCGTCGCCGGACCAGCGCGCGCAGTTCTCGATGGCGTTCGACCAGCTGATCAAGCGCACGATCCGCCGCCGCATCGCGGTGGACAAGCGGCGGCCCGACGGCCGGTCGGCCGAGGAGATCCGCCCGATCTGGTGCGACACCGGCATCGCGCCGCGCACCCACGGGTCGGGGCTCTTCACGCGTGGGGAGACGCAGGTGCTCACCCTGCTGGCGCTCGGCACCATGAAGGAGGCCCAGCGCATCGACGATCTCTCGATCGACACGACGAAGCGCTACATCCACCACTACAACTTCCCGCCGTTCAGCGTGGGCGAGACCGGCTTCATGCGCGGTCCCAAGCGGCGTGACATCGGCCACGGTGCCCTCGCGGAGCGGGCGCTGATCCCGGTCATCCCGCCGGAGGAGGAGTTCCCCTACACCCTTCGCCTGGTCTCGGAGACGCTGGAGAGCAACGGGTCGTCCTCCATGGCCTCGGTGTGCGGCTCGACGCTGGCACTGCTGGACGCGGGCGTGAACATCACGCGCCCGGTCGCCGGCATCGCCATGGGCCTGATCAAGGAGGGCGATGACCTGATCGTGCTCACCGACATCCAGGGCGACGAGGATCACCTCGGCGACATGGACTTCAAGGTGGCGGGCACGTCCGAGGGCGTCACGGCCCTGCAGATGGACAACAAGGTGGCCGGGGTCACCCAGGAGACGCTGGCGCAGGCCCTGCAGCAGGCCAAGCAGGCACGCCTCACGATCCTCGGCGTGATGGCCGACACGATCTCGGGGCCCCGCGAGGAGCTCAGCGCCTGGGCGCCGCGAATCACCGCCATCAAGATCGATCCCGACAAGATCGGGATGGTCATTGGCAAGGGCGGCGAGACCATCCGCGCGCTCGAGGCCGACTTCGAGGTGGAGATCTCCATCGAGGATGACGGCACCGTGAGCGTCTACGGCGTGCAGGGCGAGAAGGCCGACCAGTGCGTCGAGCGGATCCGCTCCATGACGAAGGACGTCGAGGTGGGCGATGTGTACGAGGGCGCCAAGGTGGTGAAGACCACGACCTTCGGGGCATTCGTCGAGCTCACGAAGGGCGTGGACGGGCTGCTGCACATCTCCAACCTGGGCTCCGGCCGGGTGGAGAAGGTGGAGGACGTCCTGAACCGCGGCGACTCGGTGGACGTGCGCGTGGAGGAGGTCGACCGGGCGCGTGGCCGCATCGGGCTGCGCCTGCTGTCGGACGACTCGGCCCCGGCCGGGGATGCCGACTCCGGGTCGGACGAGAGCAGCCACCGCCGCCCGCGGCGGCGCCGGAAGATGTCCACGAGCGACGTCTCCGAGTGACCTCCACCCGGGCGCTCGACACCACCGCAGGGGGGCTCCGGGTCGTCTCGGAGCCCCTCGGCGGGGTGCGCTCGATCGCGCTCGGACTGTGGATCGGGGTGGGATCGCGCTTCGAGCGGCCGTCCGAGGGCGGCATCTCCCACTTCATCGAGCACCTCCTGTTCAAGGGGACGGACCGGTTCTCGGCCGCGGGGATCGCCGAGGCGTTCGACGCCATCGGCGGTGAGGTGAATGCGGCGACCGGCAGGGACCACACCGTCGTCTACACGCGCGTGCTGGACGAGCACCTGGACCGGGCATTCGATGTGCTCGCGGACATGCTGGTGCGACCGGCGTTCCGCGAACTCGAGCAGGAGCGCCAGGTGATCCTGGAGGAGATCCTCATGTACGAGGACGATCCCGGGGACCTCGTGCACGACCTGATGTCGGAGGCCGTGTTCCCCGACCAGCCGCTGGGCAGGCCGGTCATCGGGACCTCCGCCGTGATCGGGGGCCTGCCGGAGGATGAGATCCGGGCGTTCCACGCCGGGCACTACACCGCGGGCAACATCGTGGTGGCGGCGAGCGGGAACATCGACCACGCCCATCTGCGGGAACTCGCCGAGCGGCACCTGGGCGACCTGGCCGTTGGCGCGGCCCACGAGGTACAGGCCGCGGCCCCCGGCCCGCCGCGCCTGGTCGCGCGGGCGAAGCCGACGCCCAGATTCCAGCACGTCTGCAACTCGCCAGTCTGCGGCAGCCAACGGAGAAACTCCGGTCCCTCCTTGCCGTCGCTTTTGACCACGACCGGCCGAGCGTCGTTGCTGTCAGCGACCAGG
>CAYXHU010000452.1:0-2188 GCA_964464675.1 uncultured Acidimicrobiia bacterium | reverse complement strand
CGACGACGAGCCTGAGATTGGCCGTGAGGAAGTCGTCCTTGGCCTGCTTGCCGAGCCGCGCCAAGCGCTTGAGCTCGATCTCGTGGGTCTTGCCGTCGTAGTCACCTTCTTCGAGACGTCGCTCTGCGTCTTCGCCCGCCTCGATCTTCTGGGCGAACTCGACTTCGAGCTCCGCGGTGAGCAGCTCGTATTCACCGATGGCGGTGAGGTACTGGCTGACGAGATCCGTCGTGAGCCGACCGCGCTCATCGGTGAGCTTGCTGCGATCCCGTTCGCGCCGCGTGCGATTGGTGACTGCCATGCGTGATGCCGTGTCCTCTCCAGGGAAGTGTCTCGGTGCGACCCGGGCGGGGGCCGCCTGCGCCGTGGGCTCTCACTATGTCACAGGCCGTGGCGGATGTGAACCCCCAAAACGCGGGATTGGCACCGGTTCCACAGACACCCCCGCAGTCCCCGCGCTCACCCCGGGGCGACGCTCCACCCGGTGATCACCGGATCGATCTGGGACTCGTCGAGGACCACCAATTGCAGGAACACGAGATGCCCGGAGCCGGAGGCGGCCACCTGGACGAACGTGCTTCCCGCCGATCCGCATTCCGCATAGCGCTCGATCTCGCCCTCATGGCCGTCGTGGCTGAAGGGCTCGCGGGACACACGGGTGCACGGCCCTTCGAAGTCGGCGTCCGAGAGCACCTCGTCCACGGTGCGCATCGTGACCCCGTCCACGCCGATGAACACTCCGGGGGTGTCCCACTCCTCCACCCAGCGGGCGATGTCGACCGACGCGGCGAGACTCGGGCCCACGTCGATGTTGGAGGTCACCCACGAAGTCCCGGACACGTCCCGCCACGTCGCCGGGACGCGTGCCGTGATGCTCCCGGTCTCGTCGGTCACGACCGCGTATCCGTCGGGGTCCCCGCCCGGGAGGGTGGTCGTCTGCTCGACGAGCGCGGTCGAGGTGGTACCGACCACGCCGGGCTCCTCGCCGTCTCCGCCGGCCAGCCGGACCACGGCAACGGCGATGAGGCCTGCACCGGCCACCGCCGCCAGTCCGGCCGCCACGCCTGCGCTTCGCCCTGCGCCCACGCCTGCATCCTCGCCGTGGGGTCGAGTGCGTGTCAACGCAGCACACCCGATACCATCGCCCGCCCATGTGCCCCAACCGTCTCGCCTCGGCATCCAGCCCCTACCTCCTCCAGCATGCCGACAACCCGGTCGACTGGTTTGAGTGGGGAGACGAGGCGTTCGCCGAAGCCCGCAGACGCGACGTCCCGATCCTGCTGTCGGTCGGGTACGCCTCATGCCACTGGTGCCATGTGATGGCCCGCGAGTCGTTCGAAGACCCGGACACCGCCGAGGTCATGAACCGGTTGTTCGTCAACGTCAAGGTCGATCGCGAGGAACGGCCCGACGTCGACCGCGTCTACATGGACGCCGTCCAGGCGATGACCGGCCGCGGCGGATGGCCGATGACCGTGGCACTCACCCCGAGAGGGGAACCGTTCTTCGCCGGCACATACTTCCCGAAGACCGACCGCCACGGCCATCCGGCGTTCGTGCAGGTCCTCGAGTCCGTGCGGGCCGCCTGGGACCAGCGGCGTGACGATGTCGTGTCCCAGGCGCGCAGGCTCACCGACGCCCTGGGGCGCGGGCTCCCCGCATCCGACCGCCTCCCCGACCCCGAGGTGCTCGGAGCCGCCCTCGGCCGCCTCGAAGCGGCCTTCGACGCAGAGGCGGGCGGTTTCGGCCGGGCTCCCAAGTTCCCGCAGGCGCCCACCCTCGAGTTCCTGCTGCGGTCTGTGGGAAGGCCGTGGGCGGGCCGTGCCGCCGAGATGCTCACCGCCACGCTCGATGCGATGGCCGCGGGCGGCATCTACGACCATCTCGGCGGGGGGTTCTCTCGCTACAGCGTGGATAGGGAATGGCGGGTCCCCCATTTCGAGAAGATGCTGTACGACAACGCCCTGCTGGCCCGCCTCTACGCCCGGGCCTGGCAGGTGACCGGCGTCCCCCGCTATGCCGAGGTGGCGGCCGAGACGCTGGATTACATGCTCAGCGACCTCGCCCTCCCGGGGGGCGGCTTCGCATCTGCCGAGGATGCCGACTCGGAGGGCGAGGAGGGCCGTTTCTACACGTTCGGGTACGGCGAGTTCATGGAGCATGCCGGCCGAGGTGCCGAGCTGGCCGC
>CAYXHU010000451.1:0-2192 GCA_964464675.1 uncultured Acidimicrobiia bacterium | reverse complement strand
CTGGAAGCCGGGATCGCAGTGCCCGCTACCCGTCGCCGAGGGCCGCCACCACCGCCACCATGAAGGCCGGCAGGTCGTCGGGAGTCCGGGCTGTGATCACGTTTGCGTCCCGGACCACCGGCTCGTCCACCCAGTCGGCGCCGGCGTTCACGAGGTCGTCCTTGATCGACGAGAACGACGTCGCCCGCCGGCCCCGCAGCAGCCCAGCCGAGACGAGCATCCACGGTCCGTGGCAGATCGCCGCCACCGGCCGGCCCGCTTCGCCGACCGAGCGCACCAGATCGACCAGCGCCGGGCAGCGGCGCATGTGATCCGGCGAATACCCGCCGGGCACGACCACCCCGTCGATCGACCCCGGGCCGAGAGACGAAGCGGCGGCGGTGGAGACGGCCACAGTGCCGCGCTTGCCCAAGTACTCGACCCCTGCTTCACAGCCGACCAGGTCGACCCGGTGACCCGCCTCGAGGAGCCGGTAGTACGGGTACCACACCTCGACGTCCTCGAACAGTTCCGCAACGAGCACACCAACGTGCACGATGGGCCTCCTCTCGATCGTTCTGCTCCGTGCCGAGTCTCGTCCCGGGGGACTCTTCGCGACCGCTCCGTCCGCCCCGGATGATCGCGGCCCAACTCAAGGCGCCTCCATCGACGCGTACAGCCGATCGACGTCCTCGAGCCGGCACAGCTTGGTCCCGGGAGTCATCACGGCGGCGCTGCCGGCGGCGACCCCGTACCGGACCGCCTCCGGAAGCGAGTCCCCCGCCTGCAGGCGCAGGACGAGCCCGGCCACCATGCTGTCGCCCGCTCCGATACGGCTGCGGATCGGCACCGTGGGCGCACGGATCCGATCGGCGTCGTCGCCGGTGACGAGCACCGCCCCACCGGCCCCGAGCGAGACGACCACCACGTCGGTGCCGGTCGCCCCGATCAGACGGCGGGCCGCCTCGACCACATCCGGTTCCGTGCCGTCCGGGGACACCCGGGCCGCCGCGAGCAGCTCGCGGTAGTTCGGCTTGACCAGGTAGACGCGACCTTCCTCCAAGACGGCACGGAGCGCCTCGTCGTGCGTGTCGACCACGACTCGGGCCCCCGCGTCGAAGCCGACCGCGGCGAGGCGCCGGTAGAAGCCCGGATCGACGCCGGCCGGGATCCCGCCGCTGATGACGAGATACTCCGGCGCCGTCTCCTCCACCGCCGCGACGATCCCGTCGAGCTCCTCCGGTCGAAGACGCGGCCCGGGGGTGCTGAATCGGAAATGGCGTTCGGTGCGTTCCTCGATGACGGCGAAGCTCTGCCGGGTGTCCCCGTCGATGGCCACGGCGACGTTGCCGACGCCCTCCGCGTCGAGTCGGCCACGGATCCCGGTCCCGAAGACTCCCCCCATCGTCCACACGGCGAGCGCGTCCCCGCCGAGCGCGGTGACGGCCCGGGCCACGTTGATCCCGCCGCCTCCCGCGTCGAGGCGCGCCTCCCCACACCGGATCTTGCGGTCCGCCTCCACCCGATCGGCGACGGCGGTCGTGTCCAGCGAGGGATTGACGGTGACGGTCACCAACCGGGCCATCCGAACCTCCGATCGAGCCGAGCCCGGTCCGACCTACCCGGCCCGACCACCCGGCAAACGCCCGGTTTGGAGGGGTGTCGAAGCGGGTATCCGGCTCACAGGCCACGACGACGGAGCGTCCCATGTCTCGCAGCTACGCCCGGGTCGGGCACTGTCGAAAGGGTGACCGGGAGTGACCTCAACCCCGGCCGATCATCTCGGCGAGGTCCACCAGGCGAGTGGAGTAGCCCATCTCGTTGTCGTACCAGGCGAGCACCTTGACGTTCCTCTCGCCGAGCACCCTGATCGACGGCCCGTCGATCAGGGCCGAGTGGGTGTCGCCGACGATGTCGGCCGAGACGAGCTCCTCGTCGCTCACCCCCAGGATGCCCTCCAGGCCCGCCCCGGCCGCCGACCGGAACGCCGCGGCGACCGCCGCCGCATCGGCCGGCGCGGCCACCCGGGCGACCAGGTCGGTCACCGAGCCGTCCGGGACCGGCGCCCTGATCGCCATCCCGTCCAGCCGCCCGTCCATCGAGGGAAGGACCAGGGCGGTGGCCTGGGCCGCCCCCGTGCTCGTGGGCACGAGCGACAGCGCCGCGGCCCTCCCCCGG
Source organism: uncultured Acidimicrobiia bacterium (assembly GCA_964464675.1). Classification (GTDB taxonomy): domain Bacteria; phylum Actinomycetota; class Acidimicrobiia; order Spongiisociales; family UBA11373; genus CAYXHU01. Next base: position 35 of record CAYXHU010000451.1, on the reverse strand, counting down.
CGCCGCTTGCGCATCGGACCGTCCACCAGGCCTTG
>CAYXHU010000450.1:0-2193 GCA_964464675.1 uncultured Acidimicrobiia bacterium | reverse complement strand
TTCCTCCCCCTCAGGGGGAGGTGGCTCGGCCCGAAGGGCCGAGACGGAGGGGGTCACGACTCCCCGGTCTGTGTCGACATGATCGGCGTCTTCGACTCCGGCGTCGGCGGGCTCGGGGTGTTGCGGGAGATCCGAGCCCTGCTCCCCGACGCCGACCTCGTCTACCTCGCCGACCAGGCCAACGCTCCCTACGTGGAACGCAGCCTCTCCGAGGTGCAGACTCTTGCCGAGCGAGCCGCCGAGCGGCTCATCGGGATGGGCGCCGCCACCGTGGTCGTCGCCTGCAACACCGCTTCGGCCGCGGCACTGCGGTCGCTCCGCGAGCGCCATCCCGACACGACCTTCGTGGGCATGGAGCCGGCGGTGAAGCCCGCCGCGGCCGCCACCAGCTCCGGGGTGGTCGCCGTCCTGGCCACCCCGGCAACGTTCCAGGCCGAGGTGTTCGACGCCCTCGTGGCCCGGTTCGCCGACGGGGTGCGGGTGATCCCCCGGCCCTGTCCGGGTTGGGCTGCCGCGGTGGAGGATCTGATCTGGGATGCGGACGACATGGTGCGCGAGCCAGTCGAGTCGGTGGTCGCGGCAGGTGCCGACACGCTCGTGCTCGGCTGCACCCACTACTCGTTTCTGGCCGATGCCATCGGCGCCGCGGCGGGGCCGGGGGTGACGGTGGTTGACCCGGCACCGGCGGTGGCCCGCCAGGTGGCCCGGGTCGTCGACGGCGCCGGGATGCGCACCACCCTGTATCTCACCACCGGCGACCCGGAGCGCCTCGCCGTGCAAGTGCGCGCCCTGCTCGGGCTGGAAATCGGCGCGGAGCACTCCGGCTGAGTACGGTCGGGTCACCATGACCGACCCCGGCGACGACGTCGTCCACCACTACACCGAGCGCTACGACGAGGCATCCCGGCTCGACGACGACCTGGGAAGGGTCGAGGCGGCCCGAACCCGGGAGATCCTGCTCCGCCACCTGCCCGAGCCGCCGGCCCGCGTGCTCGACGTCGGCGGCGGACCGGGTTCCTACGCGACCTGGCTCCTGGAACGCGGCTACGAGGTCCGGCTGATCGATCTGGTCCCTCACCACGTGGCGCAAGCCCGGGCGGCGGGGATCGACGCGGTGGTCGGCAACGCGATGGACCTGCACGAGCCCGACTCGTCGTGGGACGCCGTGTTGCTGCTCGGCCCGCTCTACCACTTGCAGGAGCGGGCCGAACGATTGGAGGCGCTCGCCGAAGCCCGCAGGGTGCTCCGCCCCGGCGGGCCGGTGTTCGCCGCAGCCATCTCCCGGTTCGCCCCGGTGATCGACGGCCTGCACTCCGGCTACCTGGACCAGCAGCTGTTCCGCCAGATCGTCGCCGAGGACCTGACCACAGGGAAGCACGTCAACCTCACCGGCGACCCGGCCCACTTCACCACTGCCTTCTTCCATCTGCCGGAGGAACTGGGCGAGGAGCTGGCAGAGGCGGGGTTCCGCGACGTCGAGGTGCTCGCCGTGGAAGGCGTGGCGTGGGCGGCCGGCGACCTCGGGGAACGCTGGGACCATCCGGAGCGGCGCTCCGTGCTTGAAGACCTCCTGCAACGGCTGGAGCGGGAACCGGCGCTCCTGGGCGCCAGTCCCCACCTGCTGGCGGTTGGGTGGGCGTAGTCAGCCTCGTGCCTTCAAGGACGGGGAGCCGAATGAGAAGCGCCTACTGGTGCGGCGCCACCACGGCCCGCCCTGCTCGAATGAGCGCCGCAATGGCCGGTTCCTCCGACAGGCGTTCTCCAACCCCTACGACGAGCTCCGCGCCTACGGCGGCGGCAAGCTTCTCGAGCGTCTCCAGCGTCGGCCTGGTTCCGCCCGCTTCCAGGCGGGCGATCGCCGACTGCGTGGTACCCATCCGCCGAGCCATCTCCTCCTGCGTGAGTCCGGCCTCGGTGCGCAACCGGAATGCCAACTCACGGAAGGCCGTGACGCCCGCCTCATCCCGGTAGGCCGCCCTGCTGCGGTCCGACATGGGCCGGGAGCCCTTGGCATCGCCCCAACTGGTTCGCCTCGTCATCGATCCAGAATCTCCTGCTCCGGTCCCACCTATCCCGTTCATAGCGTACATGCTATGTCGCGGTGATCAGGGCCCCAAGGGGTTCGGCGGCGATCACACGCGCCCGCCTGGGGAGGTCCGACCTCCCTCGGCACCGTGCCCTGCGGGCACGCCG
>CAYXHU010000449.1:0-2193 GCA_964464675.1 uncultured Acidimicrobiia bacterium | reverse complement strand
GGAACGGGAGTACTTGATCGTCACCGAGTTCGTCCAGGGCGCCAAGGAGATGGGGGAGACCGAGGTCACCGACGAGGTGATCGACGACGCGCTCATGGTGGTCCGACGGATGTGGGACGCGGGCTTGGCACATCGCGACATCAAACCGGCCAACGTGCTGGTGTGCGACGGCAGGGTCGTGCTCATCGACCCGGCGTTCGCCACCGTGCGCCCGTCGCCGTGGCGCCAGGCGGTGGATCTAGCGAACATGATGATCATCCTCGCGTTGCGGTCGTCGCCGGAGCGTGTCTACGGGCGGGCGCTGCGGTTCTTCGCACCAGAGGACATCGCCGAGGCCTTCGCCTCCGCCCAGGGGATCACCATCCCCTCGCAATCGCGCCATGCACTGACCGAGCTGAGACGCCGTGACGGGCTCGATCTCATCGCCAAGTTCAGGGAGCTCGCGCCGCCGCAAGAGCGGATCACCATCCAACGCTGGAGTGCCCGGCGCATCGGGCTGGCCCTCGGAGCCGCTCTGATTCTGCTGATGCTCGTCGGATTGCTGATCGACAACATCAGCGGGCAGGGGTTCATATGAGGCATCCGGCGGCGGTTGTGGTGGCGGTCGCGGTGCTGTGCTCGGCCTGTGCCCGGGAAGACGTCGGGCGGAGCGTGCCGGCGTGCGATCCGTCGCAGATCACGAACACGATCATTCTCGAGGCCCAGTCGGTTCCCGATGTCGAGTACATCCCGTGCGTGAACGACCTGAAGGCGGGCTGGAGCTTCGAGGACGTGGAGGCGCACAGCGGACGGTCGCGGTTCTGGATCGACTCGGATCGTGTGGGGGAGCGCTTCCTCGAGGTGACCCTCGAGGCTTCCTGCGAACTGGGCGGAGCGGTGCAGGTGCCCTCGGACGAGGGTTTCGTGCCGCTCTTCGTCGAGGTCGAGCGGTTCGACTATGCGCTTCCGGTCGTGGTGGTGCCCGAAGGGGAGGGCACGGAGAATCGCGCGTACGCCTTGTCCCTGGCAGAGGATCTGGGGACCTCGATCGTGCGGGACCGTGCTGTGAGGGTCACGGTCGACGCCGGGGACGATCCGACCGAGGATCGGATCACGCGAGCGCTCGAGAGCAATGCCGCCGTGCTCGTGGTCGGTGCCCGGGAAGCAGAGGAGGGATCCGTGGAGCTGTATCTCCCTGCCTCCGAGGGTGAGATGGTCGAGCCGCAGCGGCTGTCACTGCGCGGCGCCCTCGACGAGGTCGAGGACACCCTGGGGGACCCGGCCTATCGAGCGACCTGGCACTACCTCTTCCGCGGCGGCTGTGTCACCTACCGGTTCGATGCCAGCGGGCCGGGGATCGACAGCCTTCCCCGCGACGTCCAGGAGGCGGTCGGCCTCTACCCGGTGGATCCGTTGCGGGAGCTCGGGGTGGAGTACGGGTACGTGCTTCCCTAGAGCGACTGCTGCATCTCGCGCAGGCGGGCGCTCATCCCTTCGAGCAAGGCCCTGGCCACGTGCGGGATCTTGAGGAGCGCTTCGAAGTCTTCGGCACCGACCCGAAGCACCACCGATGCTGCGGTGGTCGTGATGGTGGCGCTGCGGGGTTCCCCGTCGACGAGCGCCATCTCTCCGAAGAAGTCTCCCTCTGCCAGGAACCCGATGCCGTGGTCGTCGCGCACCACGGCCGCCGACCCGGTCACCATGATGCCGAGATGGTCGCCGGGCTCGCCCTGGCGCACGAGCTCGGTTCCCGGGCCTACCGTCGCCTGGGTGGTGCGCCGGGCGAGTTCATGGATCGTCGCGGGTGACAGGCGGCGGAAGAGCGGCACTCTGCGCAGTGCCGCCACCCGGGTCGCATGGTCCAGGTCGGTCATATCCGACGATGATGATCGCTCGTTGGTGCCGAGCCAAACGGTGCGCTGTTGGAACGCGGATCTGGGGGAGCGATCGCCGGAGTGTGTGGTGCCTCGAACTGCAGGCGATGATCCGGTGCTCCTCTCGGGCGACTCAATCGCTGTTCACTGCGGGATCCACCGCTCTGCTGCGTCGCTTCTGATGACCGCAAGGAGCGACCGGAGTCTGCTCCATGCCTCCCCGCTTGGCTCCTCTGCGTTCGCCGGCAGGTTCGGGTTCCACGGGTAGGGGTCCTCGTCGTCGGGGATCCCGTCGTTGTCGTCGTCGTCGTCGCACGGGTTCCCCAGGCCGTCGTCGTCG
>CAYXHU010000448.1:0-2201 GCA_964464675.1 uncultured Acidimicrobiia bacterium | reverse complement strand
GTGACGGCGATCTTGCGCATGTGAGCCTCTCGGGTCGGTTGCCGATGAGACGCGTCGCCACCCGGTTCCGGTTCCCGCCGTCGGCGCACCCGGCCGGGTCGTCGCCGGGCACTACCCTGCCGGGCGATGCTTCACGACTACACCACCGTCACCCCCGAGTCCGTTCGCGCCGTCGTCGAGGATGCGATCCGCCGCGGCGAGGATGTCCTGTCGGGGATCGCCGGGCGCCCGCCGGCCTGGGACGCCACGATGGCCCCCCTGGACGAGGTCGCCGCCCTCGTGGTCATCGCCTACGGCCGGGGCCCGTTCATGGCCAGGGTCCACCCGGACAGGGAGGTTCGGGACGCCGCTCAGGAGGCCGAGGAGCGCCTCACCAAGTGGCAGTCCGACCTGGCCTTCCGCCGCGGCCTCTACGAAGCCGTGGAAGCCTTCGCAGCCACCGCCGAAGCGCAGGCCCTGGAAGGCGAGCACGCTCGGCTGCTGGAGTTCACCCGCCGCGACTTCCGCCGCGCCGGCCACGAGCTCTCCGAGGAGCAGCGCGCCGAAGTCCAGCGCCTCAGGACACGCCTCGTCGAGTTGGGCGTCGCGTTCGCCCGCAACATCGACGAGTACGAAGACGGTCTGGAGCTGACCCGCGACGAGCTCGCCGGGCTTCCGGACGACTACGTCGCCCGCCTCTCGCCGGGGAAGGACGAGGGCACGTTCCGGGTGTCCCTCGACTACCCGGACTACCTCCCGTTCATGGACAACGCCGAACGGCGCGACCTTCGGGAGGCGCTCGCCTTCAAGTTCAACAACCGGGCCGTGGAGTCGAACCGGTCCCTGCTCGCAGAGACGATCGACATCCGCCGGCGGCTCGCAGCCATCTTCGGCCTTCCCTCCTGGGCGCACTACGCCATGGAGGAGAAGATGGCGCGCCGCCCCGAGGCGGTCGAAGAGTTCTACGACGCGCTGATCCCGCCCCTCCGGGAAGGTGCCGCCGCCGAGCTCGCCGATCTCCGCAGCGCCCTGGGCCACGACGACCTGCGGCTCTGGGACTACCGCCACCTGCACACGAGGATCCGCCGGGAGCGCTTCGGGGTCGATCCCGACGAGGTCGCCGCCTACTTCCCGCTCGGCAGTGTCCTCGACGGCATGTTCGAACTCACCGGGGAGGTGTTCGGGCTCACGTACCACCGCGTGGACGAGCCGCGCGCCTGGCACCCCGACGTCGCGGCCTACGAGATCAGGGACGCCGACGACGGGCGGCTGCTGGCGACCTTCTACGCCGATCTCCACCCGCGTGAGGGCAAGTTCGGCCACGCCGCCGCATTCGACCTGGTTCCGGGCCGGGCGACTCCCGGCGGCTACCAGACCCCGGCGACCGCCATCGCCGCCAACTTCACCAAGCCGACCGCCGACGGCCCCTCGCTGCTGAAGCACGACGAGGTCGTGACGTTGTTCCACGAGTTCGGACACGTCCTCCACAACAGCCTCGGTCACACTCGGTTCACCAGGTTCACCGGGTTCAACACGGAGTGGGACTTCGTCGAGGCGCCCTCCCAGATCATGGAGCACTGGTGCTGGACTGCCGAGGTGCTGCAGCGGTTCGCCCGGCACCACCACACCGGCGACCCCATCCCGGAGGCGCTGGTCGCCAAGCTCGTGGAGGCGCGCAATCTCCATGTCGCTCTCTTCAACCTGCGCCAGGCCTCCTTCGGGCTGCTCGACATGGCGTTCCACGGGGCAGGAGACATCGCCGACCTCGACGCGATCACTCGGGAGACGTCGGCGATCACCGGCTTCCCCTACCACGAGGGGACCTTCTACCCCGCCTCGTTCGGACACCTGTTCGGCTACGACGCCGGCTACTACGGGTACCTGTGGGCGAAAGTGTTCGGAGACGACATGTTCAGTCGGTTCGAGGCCGAGGGCGTCACCAACCCGAAGGTGGGGAAGGAGTACCGCCGCACGGTGCTGGAGCGGGGGGGATCGGTGGACGCCGCCGACCTGGTGAGCGACTTCCTCGGACGGGAGCCGAACCAGCAGGCGTTCCTGCGGCACCTCGGGATCGAGGCCTGATCGTCACAGGCGACCCGTAGACTCGGATCTCATGCGGCACGTCACGAGATTCCTCGCCATCCTGCTCGTCCTGGCCGTCGTCTCCCCGGCCTGCGATTCCGGCGACGATGCCGGCTCGACCACGACCACCGGGCCGACGA
>CAYXHU010000447.1:0-2212 GCA_964464675.1 uncultured Acidimicrobiia bacterium | reverse complement strand
GGCCAGGAGCAGGGTCGGTCACTGCAGGGCGTCCCCGGCGGCGACGGGCACCGCGCCGTAGCGCTGTTTCATGTAGTCGCCGCTGGCGATCGTCCCGGCCGACCCGGTCGTGAGGAACACCCCGGCGACCCGGTCGCCCGGGCCCATCGCCGCGTCCAGCATCTCCTCCATGGCCGGGCCGGTCACCGCGTGGTGCCACAGGTAGTTCCCGAATTCGTCGAACTGGTTGAAGATCACCACGTCGCGCCCGGACCTCCGCAGCTCCCAGCACTTGTCGAAGATCTCCTTCACGTTGCTCTCCGACCCGGGGGTGCTGATCACCTCGCCGGCGATCCGGGACAGCCACTCGAAGCGCTCCCGGCTCATCCCCTCCGGGAGGATGGCCACGGAGTCACACGCCAGCAGGGCCGAGTCGTACGCACCGCCCCGGCAGTAGTTGCCGGTGGACGGCCACACCGCCTGCTGGGTGGTCGGATCGAATTGCCCGGTGACGAGCCGCGGCACGAGGCACCCGAAGGCCGCCCCGACCTTATGGGCACCCGTGGGGAACCACTTCCCCACCAGGGCGACGATTCGTGCGTCTACGCCGGTCAACTCGGGAGGGAACTCGATCCAGTTCACCGGCCCGAAGCCGCCCCCCTCGGGGACCGGCTCGTTGTGCCAGGTGATCCGGAAGAGGTTGAGCGGATCGACGTCCCAGAGCCCGATCGACCGGAGCCCGGCCACGATCTCGTCCGGGATGAGGGACGGATCCTTCATCTGCGCGAAGGTCGGGAGCAGGATGTCCCGCTCCCGGGCCCGCTGCACGGTGCGCTCCAGCACTTCGGGGTACACGGTCAGGTCGATCATCCCTCGTCCTCTCCGGCGAGCCGGTGGTCGAACACCGCGCGCGCCATGGCGTCTTCGTTGGGGGCGATCTGGATGGGTCGCGCCCCGGCATCCTCGGCGGCCCGGCGGGCCGCTGCCACGTCCTTCAGCCCGCTGCCGGTGGAAATCAGCACCACCCTGTCGTCCGGGCCGACCAGGCCTTCGCCGAGCCCCCGGCGAAGCCCGGCCAGCACGGCGGCCGCCGCAGGTTCGGCGAACACCCCGCTGCCGCGGGCCAGGTCCGGGATGGCAGCCAGGATCTCCTCGTCGCTCACCGTGACGAACGCTCCCCCCGTGGCCACCACCGCCGCCATGGCCTTGAGCCTGTCCCGGGGCAGGCCGGCCGAGATGCTGTCGGCGACCGTGGCGGCGGCGATGGGCGGCTTGGTGAGCACGTCCTCACCCCGTTCCCAGGCCTCCGCGAGGTAGTTGCTGCCGGCCGCCTGGACCCCGATCAACCGGGGCATGTGGTCGATCCAGCCGAGCGAGAGCAGGTCCCTGAGCCCCTTGTGGACGCCTCCGATGATGCAGCCGTCGCCGACGCTGACCACGATCACGTCGGGCGCCTCCCAATGGAGCTGCTCGCAGATCTCCAACGCGACCGTCTTCTTCCCCTCGCTCATGTAGGGGTTGTACCCCGTGTTGCGGTTGTACCACCCGTACCTGCGCTCGGCGGCGAGGCACAGCTCGAAGGCCTGGTCGTAGGAGCCGTCCACCGCGAGCACGGTGGCCCCGTAAGCGAGCAGCTGAGCCACCTTGGCGGGCGGCGCGGTCGCCGGCACGAAGATCACCGAGCGCCGGCCCACGCTGGCGCACAGCCCGGCGAGCGCCGCAGCCGCGTTCCCGGTGGAGGCCGTGGTGATCACCTCGGCGCTCCTCTCGGCCGCCTTCACGACCGCGATCGCCGACGCGCGGTCCTTCAGGGATGCGGTCGGCTGCCGGCCGTCGTCCTTCACCCACAACCGGCCCATGCCCAGTTCGGCGGCGAGCCGGGGCGCCGAGTACAGGGGGGTGTCGCCCACGAGCAGCGGCGGGGCCGGCGAGTCGGCCTCGACGGGCAGCATCGGCCGCCAGCGCCACATGCCCCGGTGCGGCGATGCGGCCAGGGCCGCCTTGTCGAACGAGGTCCCGATGCGCCCGTAGTCGTAGACCACGTCGACGATGCCCTCGGCGCCGTGCTCCGGGCACACGTAGTCGATCTCGTCGGGCCGGTAGGCCTCGTGACAGATGAGGCACCTGAGGTGGGCGACGTGGTCCATCACGGCATCACATGGTGAGCGCCATGACGGCCTTCTGGACGTGCAGCCGGTTCTCGGCTTGGTCGAACACGATGCTCTGCGGCCCG
>CAYXHU010000446.1:0-2213 GCA_964464675.1 uncultured Acidimicrobiia bacterium | reverse complement strand
CCTGTGGGAGCCCCGCAACCACAAGGGGGCCCAGCTCGTCAACGAGCACGGGACCCTCACCTGGAACGAGCTCATGACCGACGACCTCGAGACGGCGAAGGCCTTCTACGCGGCTGCGTTCGGCTGGGCGGCGCAGACCGACCAGATGCCGGACGGGACCTACTACACGACGTTCAAGGTGGGCGACGACATGGCGGCCGGCATGATGGCGAAGACCCCGGAGATGGGGCCGATGCCCAACTACTGGGGCATCTACTTCGCCGTCGACGACTGCGAGGCGGCGGTGGCGAAGGCGGCAGAGCTGGGAGGCACGGTGGTGGCGCCTCCGTTCGACACGCCGATCGGGAAGATGGCGGTCCTGGCCGACCCGCAGGGTGCGACCTTCGCGCTGGTGTCCTGGAGCGTCCCGACCGAGTAGCACTCGTCCGGGGCGCGGTCATCCGGGCGCCCTCGGCCGAACCAAAGGCCGACGAGCTCAGTCTTCGCCGGTGCCGAAGATCTCCTCGATGAGCGCCTTGCGCTCGTCGGTGAGCTCGGCCGCCACGTCGAGGGCTTGAAGGTTCTCCTCGAGCTGGTCGACCCGGCTGGCTCCCAGCAGCACGGTGCTCACGTTGGGGTTGGAGACCGTCCAGGCCACCGCCAGCTGGGCGAGCGAGCAGCCGATGTCGTCGGCGACCGTCTTGAGCCGGGCGACCTTGGCGTTGGCGTCGGCGTCGGTGAGTTGCTCCTGCAGCCACCCGATCTGTTCGCCGCGGCTGCCTTCGGGGATCCCGTCCAGGTATTTGCCGGTGAGCAGGCCCGAGGCGAGCGGGCTCCACGTGGTGAGGCCGAGGCCGATGTCCTCGTACAGCCGCGTGTACTCCTTTTCGACCCTGGTGCGCTTGAAGAGGTTGTACTCGGGCTGCTCGACGACGGGCTTGCGGAGCGAGTGCCGTTCGGCGATGTCCCAGGCGGCCCTGATGTCGGCGGCCGGCCACTCAGAGGTGCCCCAGTACAGGGCCTTCCGCGAGGCGACGATGTCCGACATCGCCCACACGGTCTCCTCGATGGGGGTCTCCGGGTCGGGGCGATGGCAGAACACCAGGTCCACGTAGGGGAGCCCGAGCCGGTCGAGCGATGCGTCGATCGCTTCGAGCAGGTACTTGCGGTTGAGGGTGAAGTACGCATTGGGCGTCTCTCCGTGGATCCCCCAGTAGAACTTGGTGGAGACGAGGTACGAGTGGCGCGGCCAGCCGAGCTGCCGCAGGGCCTCTCCCATCACCTGCTCCGACTTGCCTCCGGCATACACCTCGGCGTTGTCGAAGAAGTTGACGCCGGCCCGGTATGCCGCATCCATGCATGCGATGCTCTGCTCGACCGCCTGGCGGCCTCCGAAGGTGAGCCACGACCCGAACGAGAGGGCGCTCACCTTGATCCCTGCGCGCCCGAGGCGCCGGTACTCCATCTCCATCCTCAACCTCCGTCGAACGAGGCGCCATCTTCCCCGATTCCGGCGGTTCGGCGGAATCCGTTCGGCCCCTCCGGGCCGGCAGCCTCCTGGTGGCGGAGCGGTTCCGATGTCGATACCGCCGGGCACGCGGACTGCCGACGGGAGGGGATTCGAGCCTTCGGCAGGGTACGCAGTCGTGCGATCATGAGCACCCCCGAAGACCAGCTGTCTCCCGGTCTCCGGGGACGGGGCAGATCCGTCCCCGGCACTTCAGGCGGTCTCGCTGGCGGCCGCCTCGTCGGCGGGGAGGAAATTGTCCAGCACGACCTCCCAGCGCCGGAAGCCCCGTTCGCGCAGCCAGGCACGAGCCGCGCGGCCCGCCTCGGCCGTCGCCGGGTGGGCACCGCCGGCGGTGCCGTGCACGACGGCTCTGATCACGGTCGCCCACTGGGGGCTGACGACGCGGTCCACGAGATCGAGCGCCTCGACGAACCCGGCGACCGCGCCGGCCGTGCCCCCGTCTCGTGCGCGGCGGCCGCCATCGAGCAGCAGCCCGCAGAGCAGCCTGATGCGGCTCCCCCCGTACAGCACGTCTTCGGAGAAGGCCTGTGCCCGATCCATGGCCTCGGGATCGCCGAGCAGCAGCGAAGCGACCGCCGCAGCGAGGACACCCTCGGAGGACGGGTCGAGGAGTGCCTCCTCCAGCGAGGCCGCGAAGTCGCCGCTGAGGGCCAGCGCTCCCGCTTTGAGGCCGTGGCTGGCGCTCCGGAGCTGGGCGTCGTTG
>CAYXHU010000445.1:0-2220 GCA_964464675.1 uncultured Acidimicrobiia bacterium | reverse complement strand
GCCACCGCCCAGGACGCGATCGTCGCCGCCGGCCTGCGCTTCACCTACGGGGGCACCATCCTGCTCGCGCCCGGGGACGTCCGGATCGGCACGGTCGTCGACCAGTCGCCCGACGGCGGGATCGCCGTCGCGAAAGGCACGGAGGTGGTCGTCTTCGAGGGGATCGAAGGCGTCGCGGTGCCGGATGTGATCGGGCTCACCAAGGACCTGGCGAAGGCGCAGTTCCTGGGTCTGGCGCTCGACGTCGAGCTCGTGTGCGTCAACGACTTCGACAACGCCGGGTTCGTCATCGACCAGGACCCATCCGGCGGGCAGGTCGTGGCCCAGAACTCGAGGGTCCAGGTGGTGCTGGCCAAGCGGGCCGCCGACGCCTGTCCGGTCTGGTGACCGAACGGACGGCGGCACTGCTGCGCTGGTATCGGCGCACCCATCGCCCGTTCCCGTGGCGGGCCACCACGGACCCGTATTCCATCCTCGTCAGCGAGGTCATGCTCCAGCAGACTCAGGCGGGCAGGGTCGTCCCCGTGTACGAGCGGTTCCTGGAGCGGTTCCCGACCGCCGTGTCGCTGGCTGCCGCACCGCTCCGTGACGTGCTTGCGGCCTGGCAGGGCCTCGGCTACCCGGTGCGGGCCCGCCGCCTGCGGGAGGCTGCTTCGATGGTGGCGGCAGGCGGATGGCCCCGGACCGCGGCGGACCTGCGCCACCTCCCGGGTGTCGGCCCGTACACCGCAGCCGCGGTCGCCTCGTTCGCCTTCGGGCAGCAGGTGGCCGCGCTCGACACCAATGCTCGCCGGGTGCTGAGCCGGTGGCACGGAGCCGCCCTGTCGGGAGCGGAACTCGCCGGCGCCGCCGCAGCCGAGGTGCCGCGCGACGCGGCCGCGTGGAACCAGGCGGTGATGGAACTCGGAGCGACGGTGTGCCGGCCCCGCTCGCCGCGGTGTGAGGAGTGCCCGGTCGCCGACCGGTGCGCCGACCCCACCATCTACGTGTCGCCCCCGCGACAGCCGGCCTTCGCCGGCTCACCGCGGCAGGTGCGCGGAGCCGTGCTCCGAACCGTGACGTCCCGGCCCGGAGTTACGGTCGGCGAACTCGCCGAGTCCACGGGCCTCGATCATGCCAGGGTGTCGGAAGCGGTGGAGGGGCTCGTGAGGGACGGTCTCGTCGCCCTCGATCCGGCCGGGAAGGTCTCCTGATCGCTACCCGTCGAGGAAGTTGGCGAGGAGGCGCTTGCCCTCACCGGTCATGATGCTCTCCGGATGGAACTGGACGCCTTCCACCGGATGGCGGCGATGACGGACCCCCTGCACCACCCCTTCCTCGCTCGTTGCGGTGGCCACCAGGTCGTCCGGGAGGGTGATCGCGGCCAGGGAGTGGTACCGCGTCGCGCTGAACGGGTTGGCGAGGCCCCGGAACACCCCGAGACCGTCGTGGGAGATGTCCGAGGTCTTCCCGTGTCTCGGCTCCGGGGCCCGGTCCACCGTCCCACCGTAGGCGACCACGATCGCCTGGTGGCCGAGGCACACGCCGAGCACCGGCACCTCGGGACCGAACGCCTGCACGTACTCGACGGACCTCCCCGCGGTCTCGGGTCGTCCCGGACCGGGAGAGATCACCACCCGGTCGGGGCAGTGGCGGTCGGCGGCTTCGGAGGCCGACAGCACGTCGTTGCGGATCACCACCGGTTCTGCACCGAGCTCGCCGAGGTACTGGACCAAGTTGAACGTAAACGAGTCGTAGTTGTCGAGGACGAGAACCCTCATCCGATGAGACCGCCGGGGTCGAGGAACGTGGTGCCGAGCCACTCGTAGGCGAACAGCAGCACCGTGACGAGCACGCCGGCGATCACGGCCATCTGCACGACGCGCGCCGGAGTGGGACCGGGAAGGATTCGGTACAGGCGGCGGATCACGGCGCCCCCAGGATATCGGCGTTGGGGCCTCCGACCAGCCGGGCGACGACCACGAGCCGTTCGGTGGCGGCGAAGCGCGGATGGCACGTCGTCAGGGTGATCCACGAGCCCTCCCACTGGTCCGTGACCCAGACGTCGGTCGGCTCGACGATCAGCGTCTCGACGACCTCGTACGTGTTAGTGCCGAGGGCGCTCTGGAAGGTGATCTCGTCGCCGACGGCGACCCGGTCGAGGTGGTAGAAGGGTGCGCCGTAGGTGGTGCGGTGCCCGCTGATCACCGTGTTGCCCGGCTGGCCCGGCATGGCGGTGTC
>CAYXHU010000444.1:0-2243 GCA_964464675.1 uncultured Acidimicrobiia bacterium | reverse complement strand
CCCGAGCTGAGGGAGGGGTCCGCCGAGATCGTGCCGGCCGCCGCGTCTGCCGAGGAGATTCCGGCTCCCGCCGCTCCGGCGGCTCCTGCCGAACCCGAACCCGCTCCCGCCGCGGCGTCTGCGCCTGCGCCGGCCCCCGCACCGGCCCCTGCCCCTGCCCCGACGCCGGCTTCCGCACCTGCGGGGACGACCCCGCTGCGCCCGCCGCCGGCGGCTCCGGCTCCGGCCCCGGCTGCTGCGGCGCCCGAGGCGGAGCAGGCCGCTCCCGCGACGGGCCCGGGTGGGTATCCGCTTCGCCCCGGCGACCGGGTGAGCGACCTGGAGCGGCTCCGGCTGCGGATCGCCGAGAACATGGTCGCTTCGAAGCGGACCGCGGCACACGTGTGGACGGCCGTCGAGGTGGACTACGAAGCGGTCGAGCAGGTGAGGCAACGCCGTAAGGAGGAGTTCAAGGCGCGCGAAGGATTCTCGCTCACCTACATGCCGTTCCTCGCCAGGGCGACCGTCGACGCGCTCGGTGCCTTCCCCGTGGTGAACTCTTCGTTCCACCTCGAGGAGCAGCAGCGGGTGGACCACGCCGGGGTGCACCTGGGGATCGCGGTGGACATGAACCAGGGCGGACTGGTCGTCATGACGATCCCGTCCGCGGACGGCATGCGAATGCGCGAGTTGGCGCGCAGGATCCGCGAAGTGGCCGTGAAGGCGCGTGAGGGCAAGCTCGCTCCGGACGACCTGGTCGGTTCCACCTTCACGATCACGAATCCCGGTCCTTTCGGGTCGATCATGTCGGCGCCGATCATCAACATCCCGAATGTGGCGATCCTGTCCACGGACACGGTCGCCAAGCGGCCGGTGGTCGTCACCGACGAGGCGGGCAACGATGCCATCGGGATCCGCCACATCGGGTACCTGGGCCTCACGTGGGATCACCGGGCCTTCGACGGCTCCACCGCCGTGCTGTTCCTCCGGCGGATCAAGGAGGCTATCGAGACCTGGGACTGAGCACGAGCTCGGATGACCCGGCTCCGGGTCAGGTGGCTGGGCCGCCTGGCCTACGGCGAAGCATGGGACCTGCAGCGTGCCCTCCACGAGGGTCGGGTCGCAGGGCGCACCGGCGACGACTACCTGCTCCTCCTCGAGCACCCTCCGGTGTACACGGTGGGTCGTCACGCCGACCGGGCCAATCTGCTCGTGGCGTCCCACCAGATGAGCGACGCCGAGGTGGTGGACACCGACCGGGGTGGGGACGTCACGTTCCACGGGCCCGGGCAGCTGGTCGGCTACCCGATCGTCAGCCTCCGGCCCAGGCCCGACGTCGTCGGCCACGTGGCGTGGATGGAGCAGGCCATCGTCGCCGCTCTCGGCGATCTGGGCATCCGAGCATGGGGCGAGGACGGGACTGCGGGGGTGTGGACCGAGCGGGGCAAGGTAGCCGCCATCGGGGTTCGGATGGCGCACATGGTGACCATGCACGGGTTCGCCGTGAACTGCACCACCGACGCGGAATGGTTTGGCCGCATCAACCCGTGCGGCATCACCGACCGGCCCGTCACCACCGTGAGCGAGCTGGCGGGGCGGCGGGTGAGCATCGAGGAGATGGTCGACCTGCTCGTCCCCCACCTGGGGGCCCGGTACGGCGACGTGGAGGAGCAGCGCGCCGCGTTCACGCGGGGCACTGGCCGGGCGGAGCGGGAGAGCTTCGACGTGGACCGGCTGGTGGCGGCCGGCACTTTCACGCCGGGCGGCACGGAGACGATCCCGCTGATGCGGGACGGGCGCCTCCCGGGCGAGCCCAGGAAGCCGGAGTGGATGAAGGTGCGGCTCCGGCTCGGACAGGGGTATCGCGACCTCAAGCACATGATGCGCGGGCTCGAACTCCACACGGTCTGCGAGGAGGCGGGTTGCCCGAACATCTACGAGTGCTGGGCATCAGGAACGGCGACCTTCATGCTCCTCGGCGACGTGTGCACGAGGGCCTGCTCGTTCTGCGACGTGGCCACCGGCCGCCCCGGCGAGGTGGACTCCGGCGAGCCCGCACGGGTCGCCGAAGCGGTGGCCTCCATGGGGGTCCGCCACGCGGTGCTCACCTCGGTCAACCGGGACGATCTGCCCGACGGCGGAGCCGAGGTGTTCGCGGAGTCGATCCGCCGCATTCGCGACGCGGCGCCCGGGTGCGAGGTGGAGGTGCTGATCCCCGACTTCAAGGGCGACGCCGAGGCGCTCGACATGGTGATGTCCGAGAA
>CAYXHU010000443.1:0-2262 GCA_964464675.1 uncultured Acidimicrobiia bacterium | reverse complement strand
GCACCAGGAGGTCCGCCCCCAGCAGGGTGAGTGCCAGCGAGCCGATCCCGGAGAGGAGCTCCCGGCGGGTCGACACCCAGGTTCGGTAGTCGATCTCCTCGTCACCGTCTCGTGGAGTCTCCGGAGGCTCGGATCGTGCCCACCGCGTGAGCAGCCACGCCGCTGCGGCCATGCCCGCCATGAGCGCCAGGCCCTCGATGCGGCCGACCCTCAGGTCCCACAGCAGCACCGCCAGCACCGTGACCGCACCGAACATCAGCGCCCCCTCGCGCCTGATGGTCGTCACCCGCGACGCGACCGGGCCGACGAGGGCGGCCGTGCCGAGCACCAGGGTCACGTTGCTCACGTTCGACCCGACGACGTTGCCGACGGCGATGTCGAGCTCGCCCCGGGCCGCGCCGAGCACCGACACGAGCAGCTCCGGGGCCGAGGTCCCGAGGCCGATCACCAGCGCGCCGATGAGCACGGGGGACAACCCCCACGCCCGGCTCAGCCGGGCGGCGGCCAGCACGAACCGGTCCGCCGAGAGCGTCAGCAGGAGCAGGCCGGCGAGCAGCAGGGAGAGCGACAGGAACACGGACGGTGATCGTACCCGCTCAGGGGCTCCGGACCGCTTCCAGCACCCGCTCCAGTGCCTCGATCATCACCGCGGCCTCCTCGTCGGTGACGTGCGCGGAGAAGTGCCGCCGAATCCCTGCCAGGTGCCGGGGTGCCGCTTCGCCGAAGGTCCGCCCGCCCTCGCCGGTGAGCGCCACGAACACCCCCCGACGGTCGTCGGTAGCGGCCTCCCGGGTCAGCAACCCGGCTTCGACCATACGATCGACGAACCGCGTGGTCGCGCTTCGGCTCAACAGCAGCGACTCGGCGAGCTCGTGCATGCGCATCCGGCCCCCGGCCTCGTAGAGCAGCAGCAGCACCTCGTACCAGGTGAGCGGCAGCCCGCCGGATTCGTCGGCCATCTCGCGCGCCAGTGTCTCGACCAGCTCGGCCTGCACGGTCAGCAGCAGGCGCCAGGCGCGCAGTGTCGGGTCGGCCATCCCGGGCAGGCTACCTCGGGGGTTCGCCGCCGGTCCGGCCGCGCCCTGCGGCGATACCCTGTTGTGCATGACCGACTGGGAGCAACACGCCGACGGCGTCTTCAGCAAGCGCTACAGATCGCTGAACCTCAATATCGGACTGATCGTGTGCGGCGACGGGCTGCTCTTGATCGACACGCGGGCCACCCACGTACAGGCTCGCGAGCTGCAGGCGGACATCGCCCGGCTCAGCAAGCGCCCCGTCGAATGGGTGGTGAACACCCACCACCACTGGGATCACACCTTCGGGAACCACGAATTCCTCCCCGTGCCGATCTGGGGCCACGAACGGTGCCGGACCACGCTCATCGAGGGTGGCGAGCAGATGAGGGACGCAGTGAAGGCCTGGGTTCCCGACCACGCTGGTGTCTTCGACGACGTCGTGATCACCCCTCCCGACCACACCTTTCGAGACGAGGCGACGGTCACGTTCGGTGGGCGCACGGTCGTCCTCAAGCACCTCGGTCGAGGCCATACCGACAACGACATCGTCGTCGTGACCGATGGAGTCGTCTTCGCCGGCGACCTCGTCGAGGAAGGGGCTCCCCCCGCCTTCCAGGACTCCTTCCCGCTCGAGTGGCCCTCCGCAGCGACGAGGCTGTTGGAGCTGGCCGGCGGTCCGGTGGTACCCGGCCACGGGCGGGTCGTGGATCGCACGTTCGTGGCGAGCCAACGCGACGAGCTCGCCGAGGTGAAGCGCCTCGCGGAGGAGAGGAACCTCGACGGGATGGACCCTGCCGACGCCGCAGCCGCCGGCGGGCCGTACCCCACCGAGGTCCTGCTGCCCGCCTTCCAGCGAGCCTGGCGACACCTCGCCGCGCCGCGATGACGGCGACCCCGGCCTGGTTCACCGCAGCGATCGCCGCCCCCCGGCGCAGCACGACGATCGAAGCAGCCGGGACCACCGTCCATTACCTGGACTGGGGCTCCCCCGGGGCTCCCGGCCTCGTGTTCGTCCACGGCGGCGCAGCCCACGCCGAATGGTGGAGCTTCATCGCCCCCTGGTTCACCGAGCGGTGGCACGCAGTGGCACTGGATCTGAGCGGTCACGGCGACAGCGGCCGCCGGGACCGCTACTCCCACGAGCTGTGGGCTCGCGAGGTGGTTGCCGTGGCACACCATGCAGGGTTCGAACGGCCTCCGGTGGTCGTCGGTCACAGCCTCGGCGGGCTCGTCGCCATCCAGA
>CAYXHU010000442.1:0-2265 GCA_964464675.1 uncultured Acidimicrobiia bacterium | reverse complement strand
CGCGGTGATGCTCGGCCTGCTCGCCGTGCCCGCCGTCGTTGCCGTCGCCGGTTGGAACGGGCTGGGCCCGCTCGACTGGGCCCTGTCCGGCATGGCCGTCGTCGCCGGCTGGGGTCTCGGCCGCGGCTCGGTCGTCGCGCTGTGGACCCTCCGGCTGGGCCTGGCACCGCTGGCGCTCGCCGCCGGGATCGACTCCGGCCTTCCCGGAGGACCCGCCCCCGCCCTTGCCGGCCTGGCCCTCGCGGCCGCCTCGTGGCGTCGCGACATCGGCCTCGCCGTGAGCCCCATCGCCGCGCCGCCGGCGGCCCGCGTTCCGATCCCTCCGGAGCTCACCCCGCGTGACGTCCTCGAAGCCGCCGGGCTCGACGAGCGCGGCCGCCCCAGGGAGCCGCGATGAGGCGGCGCCCCTCCATCTGGGTGACGATCCCGGTGCTGCTCGGCACGGTCGCCGGCGGACTGGTCGGGTACCTCGTCACCCAGGTCTCCTGCGCCCCCGGCACGTGCACGCCTGCCGCCGTCGGCATCGGTCTGGTGTCGGCCGTTGCCGCCTTCCTCGGAATCGGGACCGTCGTGGTGCTCGCCGTGCGGTCGCTGGCCGAGTGGCGGGAGCTCCAGGACCGCCCGGAACCGACCGAGGCGGGCCGCCGGGAGGACCCGGGGCCGCCGACCTGTTGATCAGGGAGCCGAGAACACCAGCGCGACGTTGTGCCCGCCGAAGCCGAACGAGTTGGTCATGGCGGTGCGCACCGGCAGGTCCCTGGCGGCGTTCGCGACGTAGTCGAGATCACACTCCGGATCGGGGTGTTCGTAGTTGATCGTCGGCGGAACTGCGCCGTCCCGGATCGCCAGGATGCAGACGAGCGACTCCAGGGCCCCGGCCCCACCCAGGAGGTGCCCCGTCATCGACTTGGTGGACGACACGGGAACGCGGCGGGCGTCGTCTCCGAAGACGAGCTTCACCGCCGCCGTCTCGGTGGCGTCGTTGGCGACGGTCGACGTGCCGTGAGCGTTCACGTAGTCGATCTGTGACGGACCGATGCCGGCGTCATCCAGTGCGGCCTGCATCGCCCGCGCCGCCCCGACGCCTCCCGGCCTGGGCAGGGTGATGTGGTAGGCGTCCGCAGACATCCCGTACCCGGTCATCTCGGCATAGGCGGTGGCGCCGCGGGCGGCGGCATGCTCCCACGCCTCGAGCACGACGGCGGCGCCGCCCTCTCCGATCACGAAGCCGTCGCGCTGGGCGTCGAACGGCCTGCTGGCGGCGGCCGGGTCGTCGTTGCGGGTACTCAGCGCTCTGGCCGACGAGAACCCGGCGAGAGTGAACTCACAGATCCCCGCCTCGGCGCCGCCGGCCACCATCACGTCTGCGGCACCGCGCCTGATGATCTCCGCAGCGTCTCCGATGGCGTTCGCCGAGGCGGCGCACGCGGTCACCGTGCACGT
Source organism: uncultured Acidimicrobiia bacterium (assembly GCA_964464675.1). GTDB lineage: Bacteria > Actinomycetota > Acidimicrobiia > Spongiisociales > UBA11373 > CAYXHU01. The sequence goes on along the minus strand of CAYXHU010000442.1, from coordinate 822 downwards.
GTTGGGCCCGAGGAGGTTGAAGTCCATCGACACCAGCCCGCCCGCCATGTTCGAGATGATCTGGGTGATCGCCAGCGGGCTGACCCGATCCGGACCTCGTTCCCGCATCGTGTCGATGCCGTTCTGGAACGAGATGATCCCCCCGATCCCGGCACCCACGACGACGCCGGCTCGAAGCGCGGCCGGGTCGCCCTGCTCGTAGCGAAGCCCCGCATCCTCGAGCGCCTGCTTGGCGGCCACCCAGAACAGCTGATCGAATCGATCCATGCGACGCGCCTGCTTGCGCGGCATGTGGTCCTCGGCATCGAATCCGCGGACCTCCGCAGCTATCCGAACACGCATGTGCGACGCGTCGAACGCGCTGATCTCACCGACCCCGGAGCGCCCCGCAAGGGCTGCCTCCCAGAACGACGCGACGTCCAGGCCGAGCGGGTTGACGGTCCCCAGCCCGGTGACGACCACCCGGCGCCGCATGCTCACCCTTCGAGCTTGGCCATCACCACGTCGACGGCTTCGCCGACGGTGACGATCGACTCGGCTTCCTCGTCGGGGATCTTCACACCGAATGTGTCCTCGAGCGCCATCAGCAACTCGACCACGCCCAGCGAATCGACCTCGAGGTCCTCCTCGAAGCTCGCCCCCATCGTGATCGCATCCCTGTCGAGCCCCAGCTCGTCCACGAGCAGGTCGACGAGCTTCGCCTCAACCTCGGATCGATCCATGTTCCCATTCCTCCTGAGTGGCTCAGACGGCCATACCGCCGTCGACGACGATCACCTGACCGGTGATGTAGGACGCGTCCTCCGAGGCAAGATAGCCCAC
>CAYXHU010000441.1:0-2282 GCA_964464675.1 uncultured Acidimicrobiia bacterium | reverse complement strand
CGATCCCCGGGTGATCGCCGGCCAGGGCACGATCGGCATCGAGATCCTCGAAGACCTTCCCTCGGTGTCTACGGTGGTCGTCCCGCTGTCCGGCGGCGGCCTCATCTCGGGCATCGCCGCCGTCCTCGAGGCCGCCGACCCGGCGATCCGCGTGGTCGGCGTCAGCCAGGACCGGGGCCCGGCGATGCACCTCAGCCTGCTGGCCGGGCGGGTCGCGGAGGTCGTCGAGGAGGACACGCTCGCCGACGCGCTGGCCGGCGGGCTCGGGGAGGAGAACCACCACACCTTGGCGATGTGCCGGGAGCTGGTGGACGAAACGGTGCTCGTGTCCGAGGAGGAGATCGCTGCGGCGATGGCGATGCTGTACCGGGCCGAGCACCAGGTGGTCGAAGGCGGCGGAGCGGTCGGCGTGGCCGCTCTGGCGACCGGCCGCGTCGTGCCCCGGGGCGATACGGTGGTGGTGGTCTCGGGAGGCAACGTGGATCCGGACCTGCACGCGAGGGTGGTGGGCGGACGATGACCCGGATCGCTCACCTCGACGAGATCCGCGCCGTGGTGGACCCGGCCGCGGTGATCGACGCCGTCGAGCGCGGCTTCGTGTGGTATTCACAAGGCAAGGTCGACGTGCCGCCGGTCGGCCTGCTCCATTTCGACGATCCACCCGGCGACGTGCACATCAAGTACGGCAGGATCATCGGCGACGGCGTGTACGTCGTGAAGATCGCCTCCGGCTTCTACGAGAACCCCGATCGGGGCCTCCCCGCAGGTGACGGGAGCATGCTGCTGTACGACGCCCGAACCGGGGAGTTGCTGGCGATCATGCTCGACCGGGGCTGGCTCACCGAGGTGCGCACCGGTGCGGCGGGGGCGGTTGCCGCCCGCCACCTGGCGCCGCGACGGCCCGGGCGGATCGGGGTGATCGGCGCCGGATCCCAGGCTCGCTTCCAGGTGCGGGCCTTGGCCCACGTGACGGAGTGCCGCGAGGTGCTCGTGTGGGGGCGGCGCCGCGACCGTCTCGAGGCATACCGAGACGAGCTGGCGCCCGAAGGCTGGCGGGTGGAGATCACCGAGGACATCGAGGAGGTCCCGGCGGTCTGCCGGCTCATCGTGACCGTCACACCGTCCGAGGAGCCGCTGCTGTTCGCCGACCAGATCCGGCCGGGCACCCACATCACCGCGGTCGGGTCGGACAACCTGGGCAAGCAGGAGCTCGACCCGATGATCCTCGCCGAGGCCGACGGGGTGGTGGCCGACAGCATCGCCCAGTGCACCCACCACGGGGAATGTGCGGCCGCGGTGCGGGGCGGCCTCCTCGACCCGGCCCGCATCCTCGAGCTTGGTCGGGTGGCCGCCGACCCGGCGCTCCGGCGGGGCTCGGACGAGGAGGTCACCGTGGCCGACCTCACCGGGGTCGCCGTGCAGGACATCCAGGTGGCCAAGATGGCCTGGGCCGCCCTCGGGTCATCCTGACGGCCGGAGACGCCGCCTGAGGTTCCCCGGAGCGAGGCGCCGGACGACGGGCCCGAGCAGGCTGCGGCACGCCATCACCAGCGAGGGGATCGGGTCGCTGAGCCGCCACGTCACGTGGACGTCGGCGTGCCACGCGGTGCGGATCATGGCTCCGAGCCACCGCGTGACGCCGGATGCCGTGACCTCCTTGCGCCGGACGGCGTCCTTGAGCCCTTCGAGATCGCCGAGCGTCCAGGCGTAGCGGATGCCGGTGCGCAGACGCGGCGCGGCGACGTCGCGTCCCATGGCGAGGTCGACGGCGATCGACGCCAGGTCGAGGCCGGCGGCGTGGGCGACGACGTAGTTGGCGCCGAGGCGGGGGTTCAGCTCGAGGAACGACCGGGAGCCGTCTGCGGCGACGAGGAACTGGGTGCACCCCACCCCCGTGTAGTCGAGGTCGCGTACGAGCAGCGCAGTGTCCTCGGACAGCCCAGGAGTCGCCGGGACGGCTTCGCCGTCGACGGCCAAGCCGGTCCCGTCGAGCCGGTCGGTGCGCAGGATGCTCACCTCGACGGCGCCGATCAACTCACCTCGGCAGGCTGCGAAGTACACGTTGTGGCGCGGGCCGTGGTCGTAGCGCTGGACGATGAGCCGCTCGTGGCCCGCCGGCCAGAGCAGGAAGCTGACGACGATGCTCAGCAAGTACAGTCCGAGAAGCGGGGCGGCCATCATCAGCTGGCTGGCCGGATCCGGCGGCGTGAGGACGGCGCCCGCCACCACCGCGCCCAGAACCCCCCACTTGAAGTACTTCACCAGCATGCGCCAGTCCAGGA
>CAYXHU010000440.1:0-2286 GCA_964464675.1 uncultured Acidimicrobiia bacterium | reverse complement strand
AGCACTCGTTCCCGGCGGCCCGGGTGATCGCCGTGGACGTGTCGCCCGGTGCGCTCGACCTGGCACGCGAAAACGCCGCGTCCACGGGACTCGACATCGAGATCCTCGAGGGCGACCTGTTCGAGCCGATCGACCCGGCGCTGCACGGCCGGGTGGACCTCGTCGTCTCCAACCCGCCGTACGTGACCGAATCCGAATGGCCCACCCTGGCGCCCGAGGTCCGCGACCACGAGCCGTATTCGGCGCTGGTGGCCGGCCCGCACGGCACCGAGGTGCTGGGCCGCATCGCCGAGGAGGCGTACTGGTGGCTGGGAGTCGGAGGTTGGGTGGTGTGCGAGATCGCCGAGACCCAGGGTTCGGCCGTGCTGGAGCTCTTCGGTGGGTACGACCGGGAGGTGCGCCGCGATCTCGCCGGTCGTGACCGGATCCTCGTGGCACGTCGCGGAGCGCCCTGCTGTGTCTGAGCGTGCCGGGCCCTCGGCGGTCGAGCCGGCGGTCGAAGCGCTGCAGCGCGGCGACGTGGTGGGCGTGCCGACCGATACCGTCTACGGGATCGCCGCCGACCCTGCGAACCGCCCAGCCGTCGCCAAGCTGTTCGAGATCAAGCGCCGGCTCGGGATCAAGCCGATCCCGATCCTCGTGGCCGATGTGGTGCAGGCGGCTCGCGTCGGCCAACTCGATGCGCGGGCACGGCATGCCGGGCTCCGGCACTGGCCGGGAGGGCTCACGCTCGTCGTGTGGCGGGCCCCGGGGCTTCCCGACTGGATCGGTGATCCGGACAGGAACACGGTGGGGGTGCGAGTGCCCGATCATCCGGTGATCCGCCACCTGCTCTCGCTCTACGGCCCGCTGGCCGTGACGAGCGCCAATCGCTCGGGATCTCCGGCCGCCGCGGACGACTGCGAGGCGCGTGCCTCCCTGGGGGACGAGGTGGCCGTGTACCTGCCGGGAAGCGGCACCGGCGCCGGCGCGTCTACCGTGGTGGACCTGACGGGCCCGGAGCCGCGTGTGCTCCGGGAGGGCCCGGTGATCTGGGAGGACTGATGGCACGGCCGGAGCGGAGCAGCAGCCGCATACGTCCCACGTCGTGGGAGCGTCGCGACGACGCAACCTCGTCGCGACGGCGCAGGCTTCGGTCGGAGCCGCCCGAGCCGGGGGCTCCTCTCGACCCGCGGCGCAAGTGGCTGGCCGTCGGGTTCGCCACCCTGGTGACGCTGCCTGCGTTCTGGCTGCTCGTCGCCGCGGTGGTCGCCGCCGACCCGGACAGCGACCTCGACGCACCGGTCGGCCTCATGGTCGGCATCGGGCTGGCGCTGCTTCCCCTCGCCCTGTACGTCCTGGCACGGGTCTCCCGGCAGGAGCAGGCGCTCCGTACCGCGGCCCTCGGGGGGGCGATCGCCGTCGTCGTCGCCGGGGCGCTGTCGTTCGCGCTGCGCGAGCCGCTCTCCCCGCTGGTGGCCGGGATCGGAGCGGGCGGCGTGCTCGCGCTCCGCCGCCACCCCGATGCGACGTCCACGTCCCGGTGGGTCGCGGTCGGGCTCGCCACCGCGTACTCGGCGGCGATGGTGTGGTTCGTTCCCCAGTTGTCGCTCGGCCTGTCCCCGGTCCTGCCGCTGGCCGCCGTCGCCGCCGCCGACGGGTACATGGTCCGGCGGGCGGCGGACCGCTGACCGGTCGGCCGGCGGCGGGCCCTTGGTAGCCTGGCGCCAATCACCTCCCGGGAGGCTGCGCGCCCATGACCGACATGCGTCCGCTGTCAGAATCGGATCCGGAGATCGCCGCCCTCGTCGCGGCCGACGTGGAGCGGCAGCGCACCCACATCCAGCTGATCGCATCCGAGAACTTCGCCTCCCGCGCCGTGATGGAGGCGACCGGCTCGGTGTTCACGAACAAGTACTCCGAGGGGCTGCCGGGGAAGCGGTACTACGAGGGGTGTGGGTTCGTCGACGACATGGAGAACCTGACCCGGGAGCGCGCCAAGGCGCTGTTCGGAGCCGAGCACGCCAACGTGCAGCCGCACAGCGGCGCCCAGGCCAACATGGGCGCCTACTTCGCCTTCCTCGAGCCGGGCGACAAGGTGCTCGGCATGCGCCTCGACCAGGGCGGCCATCTCACCCACGGTTCCCACGTGAACTTCTCCGGGATGCTGTACGAGTTCGTCGCCTACGGCGTCGATCCCGACACCGAGTTCGTCGACATGGACGAAGTCCGGCGGATGGCCCGCGAGCACCGGCCCAAGATGATCGTGGCCGGCTACTCGGCCTACTCCCGCATCCTGGACTGGGC
>CAYXHU010000439.1:0-2287 GCA_964464675.1 uncultured Acidimicrobiia bacterium | reverse complement strand
ACCCCGTTCGTCTCGATGTCGGTGCGAGCCCGCAGGCACACCCACTCGTCCACGGGGTCCCGGTTGATGTACACCGTGACGTCAGGGTTGATGAACAGGTGCTCGGCAGGGTGCAGCACCATGCTGATGCCGTTGCCGAAATCGCTGAACGCCGCCACCCGCTGCACCGGAGACGGCTCCTCCCCCTCGACCACCGGCATCCTCAGCCGGAACCAGGCTGCCGCCGGGCCCGGGGTAAGGAAGTCTCCTTCGACGAAGCGGAACTCGACGGCCGCCACGTGGTACCAGGCCTCGCCGGGCGGAAACGCCGGGTAGGTCGGGAACTGCTCGGGGGGAGGCGGGGGTTCCCGGCGGGAGTGCTCCGGGGCCACGATGTCCGCCGAGCGGATCCGCAGTGCCGCCGCCCTCGCCAGGGGCGTCCCATTCTGGGACAGCACCGACTCGACCACCTGGATGCGCCGCCCCTCCCGGGCCACCCGGCTTTCGAGCACCAGAGGCACCGTCGGGACCGGGCGGAGCAGGTCCACGGTGAGGCGCACCACCCGCATCGGTACCGGGGACGCGGCCCGCTCGGCCTCGCGGGCGAACAGCGCGGCGATCGGCCCGCCGTGCAGCGCATCCTCGTACCACATGGCCCGGCCCTCGGGGGCAGGCAGCACCCGGTTGCCGTCGATCTCGAAGAGCGCGCCCATCACGCCCCCGGAGCGAAGCGTCGCAACTCGCGCCGGGCCACCGATCGCATGTGCACCTCGTCCGGCCCGTCGGCGATCGCCAGCGACCGGGCCGCAGCGTAGAGACGGGCCAGCGGGACGTCGTCGGTCACGCCTGCCCCGCCGAACACCTGGATCGCCCGGTCGATCACCCACATCGCGGTGCGGGGAGCCACCACCTTGATGGCGGCGATCTCCACCCGGGCGCCCTTCGGCCCCACCGTGTCGATCATCCAGGCCGTCTTCAGGACCAGCAGCCGCGCCTGTTCGATGCGGATCCTCGCTTCGGCGATCCACTCCTGCACCACACCTTGTGCGGCGAGCGGCTTGCCGAAGGAGACCCGCTCGTGGGCCCGCTGCGCCATCACCTCGAAGGCCCGCTCCGCCATCCCGATCAGCCGCATGCAGTGGTGCACGCGACCCGGCCCCAGCCGCTCCTGGGCGATGGCGAACCCGCTGCCTTCATCCCCGAGCAGGTTGGCGACCGGCACCCTGGCACCCTCGAAGGCGATCTCGGCATGTCCGCCCCGCTCTTCGTACCCGAATACCGGGACGTTGCGCACGATGCGCACACCGGGGGTGTCCATCGGCACGAGCACCATGCTCTGGCGCCGGTACGTGTCGGCCTCCGGATCGGTCACCCCCATGACGACCGACAGGCGGCAGCGCGGCGACAAGGCCCCCGTCGACCACCACTTCCGCCCCGTGATCACGTACTCGTCACCGTCGCGCTCGATCCGGCACCGAATGTTGGTGGCGTCCGAGGAGGCCACGTCGGGCTCCGTCATCGAGAAACACGACCGGATCTCCCCGGCGAGCAGCGGCGCCAGCCAGCGCTCCTGCTGCTCCGGGGTCCCGAACATGGCGAGGATCTCCATGTTGCCGGTGTCGGGCGCCGAGCAGTTCAGCGCCTCCGGGGCCAGATGCGGGCTCCGCCCGGTGATCTCGGCGAGCGGGGCGTACTCGAGCACGGACAGCCCGGCGCCCCACCTGTCGTCGGGCAGGAACAGGTTCCACAACCCGCGGGACCGCGCCTCGGTCTTCAGTTCGTCGAGCACGGGAGGATCGGCGTGAGGGTCGCCGGCCTCCCGCATCTCGGCGGCGTACACCTCCTCGGCCGGCATCACCCTCTCCTCCATGAAGGCCAACAGGCGGTCCCGCCACTCCTCCATCTTCTGGGTGAAGCCGAAATCCACGACGCCTCCAGGTCGGTCCGGAGGCCGAGTCTACGGAGCACCGCGGCGGCCGGCGCGCCCCGGGCGCGGGCTACCTCCCCCGGCCCGGTACCCTTGCCGGTCGTGGACGATCCCCGCCCCCAGGCCCAGACGGTCTGCTACCGGCACCCAGACCGGCCCACCCGCCTCTCGTGCTCCGAGTGCGGGCGCCCGATCTGTGGCGAGTGCTCCCGGGACGCCGCCGTCGGGCAGAAATGCCCAGAATGCGCCGCGCCGATCGGCCGGGCCAAGGTGATCGACGCCCGGCGCACCGTCGGGGTCACCTCGACGGCGACGTCGCCGGTCACGATCGCCATCATCGGGATCAACGCCGCCATCTACCTGCTCGCCCTGCTCATCCCG
>CAYXHU010000438.1:0-2290 GCA_964464675.1 uncultured Acidimicrobiia bacterium | reverse complement strand
TGCCAGGTCGAGCGCACCGGGCGACACGTCCACGGCGATCACCCGGGCCGCCGGAAACGAGTGCTTGAGGGCCAATGCGAGCACCCCGGAACCGGTCCCGAGGTCGACGACGACCGTGCCCGGACCGGCATCGCCCAGGCAGGCGACGGCGGCCTCCCACACCTGCTCGGTCTCCGGTCGCGGGACCAGGGCCCGCCGGTCGACGGCGACCTCGATGGGCCCGAACGGGATCGCCCCCTCCAGGTACTGGAGGGGCTCGCCGGCCCGCCGGCGAGCCAGCAACGCGTCGAGCCGCTGCCGTTCCTCGGCGGTCAGGGGCGCGTCGCGTACCAGGCCGGCGCGGGACCGGCCGGTCGCCAGGCCGAGCAGCCGGTCGTACTCGTGCTTGGGAAGGCCGCGGGTCACGGGTGCAATGGTGCCAGGGCGCTGCCGCTAGCGTCGGCGTGCAGGAGCACGAGGAGGCGCCATGAGAGTTGCCCCGTACGGAGCGTGGCAGTCCCCGATCACCGCCGCTGTGGTCGCCAAGGCCGGGGTGCGCTTCGAGGACGCGCTGACCGTCGAGTCGGGCAGCGTCTACTGGGTGGAGAGCCGCCCGCACGAGGGAGGCAGGAGCGTCATGGTGCGCCGCGACCCCGATGGGGCGATCCACGACGTCACCCCCGGGGGAGGCAACACCCGCAGCCGGGTCCACGAGTACGGGGGCGGGGCCTATGCGGTGGCCGGCGGGGTGGTGTTCGCCACGGAGTTCGCCGACCAGCGGATCTACCGGCTGGAAGCCGGGACGGCCCCGGTGGCCATCACCCCCGAGCCGCCGATGCCCTCGGGGCTCCGGTACGCCGACATGGCCGTCGCCGACGAATGGATGATCTGCGTCCGCGAGACGCACCGAGCCGAGGGCGAGCCGCTCAACGACCTGGCGAGGGTCCCGCTCGACGGATCCGGGCCCCCGGCGACGGTGACCTCGGGTCACGACTTCTACGCGTCGCCCCGGATCAGCCCTGATCGATCCCGGCTTGCCTGGCTCGCCTGGGACCACCCCAACATGCCATGGAACGGCACGGCCCTGTGGGTGGCCGATCTCGACGCGGCCGGGGCGATCACCGGCGAGCCGGTCCACATCGCCGGCGGCCCTGATGAGTCGATCTACCAGCCGACGTGGGCCCCCGACGGGACGCTGCTGTTCGCCTCCGATCGCACCGGATGGTGGAACGTCTACCGGGCCGGCGACGACGGTCCCGACCCGCTCCACGCCGTCGCCGGGGACGTCGGAATCCCCCAATGGGTGTTCGGGACGTCCCGGTTCGCGCCTATGCCCGATGGGGCGCTGCTCGAGGTCGTGACGTCCCCCGAGGGCGTCCGCCTGTACCTGGTCGAAGTAGACGGCACGGTGCACGACGTGCCGGCACCCGGCACGTGGATCGGGGCGACCCTGGCAGTGGCAGGATCTGCGGCGCACCTGGTCGCCGGGTCTCCGACACGGTTCCCCGAGCTGGTCCGGGTGGAGATCCCCGCGGGCGCCACGGCCGTCCTGCGCAGCCTCGAACCACTCGAGGTCGATCCCGGCTACGTGAGCACACCCGAGCACGTGACGTTCGACACTCCCGACGGCCCGGCGCACGCCTACCACTACCCACCGTCGAATCCCCAGTACGCCGGACCCGAAGGCGAGGCTCCCCCGCTCGTCGTCATCGGCCACGGCGGGCCGACCGCAGCCACCCGAACGGTGCTCGACCCGGCGGTCCAGTTCTGGACGAGCCGCGGCATCGCGGTGCTCGACGTGGACTACGGCGGCTCGACGGGATACGGGAGGCCCTACTGGGAACGTCTCGCCGGCACCTGGGGAATCGTCGACGTGAGGGACTGTGCGCTGGCGGCGCGTTCCGTCTCCGCCCGCGGGGCGGCGGACCCCGAGCGGCTCGCGATCCGGGGAGGCAGCGCGGGGGGATTCACGACCCTCGCGGCCCTCGCCTTCACCGACGTGTTCTCCGCAGGAGCCAGCTACTTCGGCGTCGCCGATCTCGAACTGCTCGCCGCCCACACCCACAAGTTCGAGAGCCGCTACCTCGACTGGCTCGTCGGGCCGCTTCCCGATGCGGAGGCCGTCTACCGGGAGCGCAGCCCGATGCACGGGGTCGATGGCATCTCCTGCCCGGTCATCCTGCTGCAGGGACTCGACGATCGTGTCGTGCCTCCCGAGCAGGCGGAGGTGATGGCCTCCGCCCTGCGGGAACGCGGGGTGCCGGTGGCCCACATCACCTTCCCCGGCGAAGGCCACGGCTTCCGGGCGGCC
>CAYXHU010000437.1:0-2290 GCA_964464675.1 uncultured Acidimicrobiia bacterium | reverse complement strand
TGCACGTGGTCGCCACTTCGATGACCATCGGGTCTGGCCCGTCGGTGGCCCTGCAGCGAGGTGACCTGCTGTTCTCTTCGAAGGACGACGCCACGCTCACCAGCAGCAACACGATCAGCTTCAGGAAGGGAGACGTGGTCCGATTCCGGCCTGACGTTCCGGGTGACTACTCGAGCGGGACGTTCCAGATCGTGCTCGATAACCCACTTGGTACCGAACTGCGGGCGATCAGCCTCATCGAGACGGCCGTGCAGGTCGGTGACGTCACTCTGCCGGCCGGTTCCTTCGTGTTCTCCCGCGCCGGCGAGGACCGGGACCTGTGGTACTTCCGTCCGGCAACGGCCGGCGAGGGCACTACGTCGGGCCCGGCCTCAGTCCGCCTCGTCGATGGCGATGACATCGGGAACGCTCAGAAGGTGTGGGGTGTGGAAGTCGTCGAATACGGCGTGGCCGGGCTTGGCGCGGGGACGGTGCTGATCACGTTGGAGAAGAGCGAGACCATCGGCGGCAACGGCTTCCCGGCCGAGAAGCTGGACGTCATCGCGCTGTCGTTCAGCACCGTGACGATGGGGCCTACCGGAGTGGCCGGCGCGACCGCCTCGCGGTATATGCAGGGGACGGAGCTCGGGCTCAACGACGACAAGGAGCGAATCGACGGGTTGGTGCTGCTCGCCGGCAACCGGGCGCCGACAGTCAACAACCCGGGAGATCAGGCGAGCTTGGAGGGCGACGCGATCACCCTGCCCGTGGCGGGGCTCGACCCCGACGGCGACGGGATCGGGTGGTCGGCTTCGGGGCTGCCTCCCGGGTTGTCGATCAACCCATCGACCGGGGTGATCTCGGGGAACATCGACTACATCTCTGCCGCCGGATCTCCCTACGCGGTGCAGGTGATCGCCACCGACACCGGATCGCCGCCGCTGGCAACCCAGGTGAGCTTCTCGTGGGCGGTCGCCGACGTGCCTCGCCCGCCGGCGTTCGATCAGGATCTCGGCGACCGCACCGATCCCGAAGGGCTGGGCGTGTCGATCGCGGCCTCGGCTACCGACCCCGACGGCGACACGCTCGCCTACTCGGGGACCGGCCTGCCCCCCGGGGTCTACGTGGACCCGGAGACCGGCACGATCGCCGGCACGATCAGCCACGCCGCCTCCTCGGGGTCGCCGTACTCGGTGACCGTGCGGGTCGAGGACCCATTGGGAGGGTTCGACACCGACACGTTCACATGGACGGTGACCGATACGCCGACGGTCATCGACGTCGTCAAGAAGTCCGACGTGATCGGGCGGGCTCAGCCCGGGGATGTCGTCGCCTACACCATCGAGGTATCGAATCCTGAGGACATTCCGCAGCCGGCGATTGCGGTCAGCGATCCCGTCCCCGCCGGGTCGACGTACGTGCCCGGCTCGGGAACCTACTCGCTGCCGGACGCGGCCCACGACTCGTTCGAGAGCGGCGGCTACGGCGGCGGGTACGGGACGATCCCGTGGTCGGGCCCCTGGGCGGAGATGGACGGCGGCCCCAACGAGACCAACACGGACGGGGTGGTGTCGTCGTCGGCGTGCGCCGGCGGGTCGTGCCTCTTCGTGCGCGGCGCCGATCCGTCGGAGGACGAAGGGGTGGAGCGCTCTATCGATCTGAGCGGGTCCCCGTCGGCCACCTTCACGTACAAAGCGTCTCGCACGAGTGGCGGCGGCAGCGTGGCGGTGAGGGTGCGCGGCAACGGCCACCCGTGGACGACGCTGCGGACCTACACGCTGAACGTGACGGACCCGGCACCTGTTGCAGCGTCGTTCGACATCACGGCGTTTGCGGCGGCCGACACGATGATCAGAGTGGTGGCCACGGGCAACAGGTCGGGGCGGCTGTACGTGGACGACGTCACGATCACGACCGGCACCTTCACGGCGGCGACGGGTGCCCCACCGGGGTTGGTGTCGGGGGTCACGCTCGCCCCCGGGGAGACGCTGGTCGTGTCGTTCTCGGTGGCGCTCACGGACCCGCCGGTCTCGGGGACCCTCGCAAACAGCGTCACGGTGACCTCGACCGCCGAGCCGGGCGGCGTCGTGGAGACCATCGCGGATGGGGTGAACCGCTATCCGGTGTTCACCCTGGACCTCCCCAACCGGACCGACGCCGAGGGAGACGTGATCTCGTTGTCGGCACCGGCCAGCGATCCCGACGGCGACGGACTCACCTGGGGGGCCAGCGGGCTTCCCACCGGGCTGTCGATCGACCCGGCGACCGGGGTGATCTCCGGCACCATCGACTACGGCGCCGCCGGCTCCTC
>CAYXHU010000436.1:0-2290 GCA_964464675.1 uncultured Acidimicrobiia bacterium | reverse complement strand
CCCGTTGTCGTTGCCGAGCAGGACGTCGGTGCAGATGGGGTCTCCGGGAGCGAGCGCGGCAGCGCTCCACAGCAGCGACGAGGCCACTCCGAGGCGCCGGAACGGAGGGTCGGTGGCGATCGCCGAGACCAGCACATGACCCTCCCCGCACGAGGCGTCCGCGAACCCGATCGGCCGGTCATCGTCGTTGACGGCGACCATCAACCCGCCTCCGATGAGCCTGCGCCGCAGGGCGCCCGGGGAGTAGCCGACATGCAGCATCGCCTCGACGGAGGCCGGCGGAAGGAGCGCGGAGTATGCGTCCCAGAGGGACGATTCGGCGATCCGCCCGATGTCGACGAGATCCTCCTTGCGCGCCCTGCGCACCCTCATGCATCCAAGCTACACCGGGTCGGCGCGGGGCGTTCGGGCGTACACTCGACCCCGGAGGCCGCCATGGAACCACTGCCCATCGACCAGATCCCCGACCGGATTGCCGATGCCGTGATCGCAGATCTCCGGCGCCGCCTCGACGAGGTCGGGGTGGTCGCAGACCTGTCCGCGGCGCGCCATGCCGAGGCTGCCGTGCTGCGCACACGCCTCGAAGCGGTCCTGGCGGCCCGCAGATCCGAGGTCGCCGCCCTGCGACGCCGGATCGCAGAACTCGAAGCACTGCTGGCGCAACGTGCCGGCAGCGCCGCCCCGGCCCCCTCACAGCCCGAGCGAAGCGGGGCCGACCTCGCCGCAGACCCGGGTGCGGCGGAGTCCTACGCCGACCTCGCCCGCGGGTTCACGGAGCGGCTCGCCGAACGCTCGGCAGACATCACCCGCCGCTACGAGGAGCGGATCTCCATGCAGCTGGGCGCCCTCGAGGAGAAGGACGAGCAGATCGGGCACCTCACCGAGCGGCTCTCCGCCGCGCTCAGGGAGGCCGATGAGCTTCGGGCTGGTGCCGAGCCGCCCCCCGATCCACACGACCTCCAGCGGATCGGCGGCATAGGCCCGGTCATCGCCGGCACGCTGCGTGACATAGGGATCACCACCATCCAGGAGGTCGCGGCCCTCACCGACGAAGACCTCGACCGGATCGACGAACACCTCGACGCGTTCCGGGGCCGGAGCCGGCGGGACCGGTGGGTCGAGCAGGCACGGCGGCTCATCGCTGCTCGCTAGTGCCCCGTCCAGAAGGCTTTGGCGGGTTCACGCGGGCCGGATGACGCCCCCGCCTCGGCCCGAACCTCGCCATGGCTCCCGAACAGAGCACTCGCTGTTCAAGCGGCCTCCCCGGCGGGCCGATGAACATCGAGACACTCCGGAGCGACGATGGAACTCGTCACATACGCAGCGGCCGCGTGCGGCGTGCTCGCCGGCGCCGTCGCGGGGTTCCTGCTCGGACGGCGCCTGGGACGCCGTCATCCTGAGAACGGCCCCGACTGGAAGCTCAGGCTCAAGGCCCGAGACGACGACGTGAACGCTGCGGAGCGGCGCGCCGCAGACGCGACCGTCCGCCTCGAAGCGCTCGAGACCGAGCTGGCGGGAGCGCGCAGCCGTCTCTCCGAACTCGAGCGCGGCGGCACAGCCCCTCCCGCAGCTCTCACACCTTCCCCGGACGCGGCCCCCGGCGATGACCTCACGCTCGTGCCCGGGCTGGGCCCCGACGACGCAGCCCTGCTCGCGGCCTCGGGCATCACCTCGTTCGAGGCACTCGCCGGCCTGGGAGGCAGCGCGGCCGCAGTGCCGGAGAGCGTCGCCGACCAACTGGCCGACCGGCTCACGGAGTGGGCGGCGGAGGCACGACGATTGGCGCTTCGCCGGTCCCGTTGACACCCTCCTCACCGGCCAGGAGCCGCCTGGCGAGGGTCAAGGGGTCGTCTCCGTCCGGCAGCCGGTATGCGGAGGGCCGGGCCACCCACGCCGACACCGACTCCTGGGGGACATGATCGTGCTCCACCAAGAGCGCAGCCAGGGTGTCGGTCCACAGCCATGCCATCGAGGTCTCCCGGATGCTCGGCATGGTCAAGGTACCCGTGCTGTCAAGTGCCTCCGACCTGGGGAAACACAGACGTGTCGGTTGCCGTCCGGCGTCAGTTCGCCTCGCCGGCCCCGTCCGGATCGCCCGTTCGGGCGTTCCGGCGCGCCTCGATGCGCCACACCGCGTAGCAGCTGATGCCCAGGACCACCTGGAGCAGGTAGGTGAGCGAACGGTAGACCAGCACCGCCGCCACGACGGCGGGTTCCCGCCCGCCGGCCAGGACCAGCCCGGCGCTCATGCCCACTTCGACGAGGCCGATACCCCCCGGCGTGATCGGAA
>CAYXHU010000435.1:0-2301 GCA_964464675.1 uncultured Acidimicrobiia bacterium | reverse complement strand
CCGAGATCGGCGTGGGGCTCTCCCTCCTGGCCGGGTTCCTCACGTCGGCCGGGGCGGCCGGGCTCGTTGCGCTCATGGGGGTCGCCTTCTGGACCGTGCATCGGCGCGCCGGGTTCTGGATCACCGCCCGCCCCGACGAAGGCTGGGAGTACGTGTTCGTGCTGTCGGCTGCAGCATGGGCGCTCGCCTTGCTGGGGCCCGGAGAATGGGCGGTCGATCACGCGCTCGGCATCGCCGAGGATCTCGACGGGGCCGTGGGCGCCTTGCTGGCTGCCGGCGGGGCGGTCGCGGCCGTGCTCCAGCTGGCCGTGTTCCACCGGCCGTCGCGGGCCGCCGGCGACTCCTGAGGGTCTGCGGCCCCCGCGCCGCCGTCCTCCACGTAGGCTCGGGGCGAGCCCAACCGGCAGCACCAGGAGCCGCAGATGATCCTCTTGCACCCAAGGCGTCACGATCGCCACTACCCGGACGAGCGCTCCCGGGAGGTGATGCGGGCCACGATCGAGTTCTTCGAGCGCAAGGGCAAGGCGCGCCTCAAGGAGGACGACCACGCCGCGGCCTGGTACCAGGACTTCCTGGACTTCGTGCGGGACGAGCGGATCTTCGCCACGATGGCGACTCCGGCCCCGTACGGCGGTCCCGACACCCGCTGGGACACCTGGCGCATCTGCGAGTTCAACGAGATCCTCGCCTTCTACGGCCTGCCGTACTGGTACACGTGGCAGGTCACGGTGCTCGGTCTCGGACCGCTGTGGATGAGCCCCAACGAGGCGATCAAGCACCGGACCGCCGAGCTGCTCGAGGAAGGCGGCATCTTCGCGTTCGGCCTGTCGGAACGCGAGCACGGCGCCGACCTGTACTCCACCGAGATGACGGTGCGGCCGCTCGGCGACGGGCGCTATCGCGCCGACGGGCGCAAGTACTACATCGGCAACGCCAACGAGGCGGCGCTCGTGTCCACCTTCGGCAGGTTCGCCGACGACGGTGAGTACGTGTTCTTCGCCACCGACCCGTCCCGGCCCGGGTACCGGTGCGTGCAGAACGTGGTCCACAGCCAGAACTACGTCGCCGAGTACGAGCTCGACGGCTACGAGTTCACCGACGACGACATCCTCTTGCGAGGCGATGCAGCCTGGGACGGCGCGCTCAACACGGTGAACATCGGCAAGTTCAATCTCGGCTGGGCATCGATCGGGATCTGCACCCATGCCCTCTACGAGGCGCTCCACCACGCCGCCCACCGCACCCTCTACGGCATGCAGGTCACCGACTTCCCGCACGTGAAGGCGTTGTTCACCGACGCGTACTGCCGGCTGGTCGCGATGAAGCTGGTGGCGTTGCGGGCCTCCGACTACATGCGCACCGCGACACCCGAGGATCGGCGGTACCTGCTCTACAACCCGGTGGTCAAGATGAAGGTCACCACCCAGGGCGAAGACGTGATCAACCACATGTGGGACGTGATCGCCGCCAAGGGGTTCGAGAAGGACACCTACTTCGAGATGGCGGCCCGCGACATCCGGGCCCTCCCCAAGTTGGAGGGCACGGTGCACGTCAACATCGCCTTGATCGTGAAGTTCATGGAGAACTACTTCTTCCGGCCCGCCGACCTCCCGGCGGTGCCGCGCCGCAGCGATCCCGCCGACGACGCCTTCCTGTTCGATCAGGGACCGGCCCGCGGCCTGCGCAAGATCCTGTTCCACGACTACGAACCCGTGTTCGCAGCATTCGACCTCCCCAACGTCGGCGTCTTCCGGGAGCAGGTCGCCGCCTTCAAGGAGATGCTCGTCGCCGCAACGCCGAGCGAAGCACAGACCGGTGACGTCGACTACCTGCTGGCGCTGGGGGAGATCTTCACGCTCGTCGTGTACGCCCAACTGCTGCTGGAGAACGCCGAGATCTACGAGATCGACGACGACCTGGTCGACCAGATCTTCGACGTCCTGGTGCGCGACTGTGCCCGGTTCGCGGTGCAGCTCCACGGCAAGCCGTCGACGACGAAGGCCCAGGCCGAGTACTGCATCCGGATGATTCGCCGCCCGGCGGTCGGCGCCGAGCGGTACCGCCGGGTGTGGGGCGAGCACGTCTTCGCCCTCCGGGATGCCTACGAAATGAGCCCGTAACGGGATGTCGTCCGGTCGCCGGCAGGGCCTTTCGGCCGTGGCCCCGGCTCGACCGGTCCGTTCAAATGATCGTGGGCCGCAAAAGGAGTGGAACGTGACCGGCACACTGCTCACCTTCGACGTGCAGGTCGTGGACGGCGAGGCCATCCCGGTGCCCGCCCAGGAGGTTGGTGCCCGCTTC
>CAYXHU010000434.1:0-2302 GCA_964464675.1 uncultured Acidimicrobiia bacterium | reverse complement strand
GTTCTTCTTGCCCTCGCGGGCCATGCGAAAGATGGCCCCCTCGGCGGCAGTGCCGAACTCGACCAGTCCGCTCAGGAACGTCGTGGCCACCTGCGTGCCCAGCAACAGCGGCGTGACGATCAGCGCCGCAGCGGCGATCGCCATGGCCCAGATCATGTGCAGCTTCGGCACGCGACTGCCCACCGACAGCAGGGTCGATCCGTCGTTCAGCCCGGCCGCGACGGCGAAGGCGAGCGCGGCCGCGAGCAGCGTCCAGTTGCCGGTGAAGGTCATGAAGCGCTCCGCTCCATGATCCCAACGTACTCCGATCACGGTGATGGCCCTGGCCGGACCCGGCGCGATCGACCATGCTTGGCGCGTCGACCGAGGAGCCGCCGTGACCCGGCAATCCGATCCGGCGAGCCGCTGGGAGGTCTCCCCCATCGGCATCGTCCACAGTCCATTCCACGGCCAGGCGGACATCCCACGCCAACCCGCCTTTGCCGGGGAGCGGGCGATCGGAACCGTCACGGTGTTCCCTCCCTATGCGGGAGGACTGGCCGACCTCGAGGGGTTCGAACGCATCTGGCTGGTGTGCTGGCTCGATCGGGCCCGGGAGCCCCGCATGCGGGTGACGCCGTATCTGGAGACCGGAGAGCGCGGTCTCTTCTCCACCCGCTCGCCGAACCGACCGAACCCCATCGGGATCTCGCCGGTGCGCCTGCTGCGCCGGGAGGACGCCGTCCTACACGTCGCCGATCTCGACCTGCTGGACGGGACCCCGGTGCTCGACATCAAGCCCTACGTCCCCCGGATCGATGCCTTCCCCGACTCCGGTGAGGGCTGGATTCGCCACCGGAACGACCCGCCGAAGGGGCCCGGGCACGAGGCCACGTAGGCCGGAAGACGACGCGCCGCCACCCGGGTCGGATCCGGCCCGGCAAGTAGCCTCGAGACGTCGAAAGGTTCGACATGCAGCATCTCGGAGTGAGAGCGTGCCTCGTCGATGGGCACGTGGTGGACGGGGACCTCGTCGTCGACGAGGGCGAGATCGTCGAAGCCGGCGCGCGGCCCGCCGGATCTCGGGGACTGGCGGTTCCCGGCTTCATCGACCTCCAGGTCAACGGGTTCGCCGGCATCGACTTCTCCTTCTGCGATCCCGCCGGCTACCGGACGGCGGGCGAAGCCATGGCCGCGACGGGAGTGACGGCCTACCAGCCGACCTACATCTGTCTTCCCCCGGAGGCCTACCGCCCCGCACTGGCCGTCGCCGCCGAGGCGCAGCGCTTCGAAGGCCTTCCCCGGCTGCTCGGGGTGCACCTCGAGGGTCCCTTTCTCTCCCCCGCACGGATCGGCGCCCACGACCCGGCCAACACCAGGATCCCGGACCTCGAGTGGTCGGCGGCGATGCTGGCCACCGGGGTGGTGACCCACACGACCATCGCCCCAGAGCTTCCCGGAGCCCTCAAGCTCATCCGGTTCTTCTCCGGGAAGGGAGTGACGGTGGCTCTGGGCCACTCCGATGCCGATGCCGCCGCCGCTCACGCCGGGTTCGACGCCGGAGCCCGGGCCGTCACCCACCTCTTCAACGCACAGCGTCCCTGGAGCCATCGTGATCCGGGGATCGCCGGCGCCGCCCTCGTCCGAGACGACGTCGTGCTCACCATCATCGTGGACGGCAACCACCTGGCGCCCGAGACCGTGGAGACGATTCACAGATGCGCACCGGGACGGGTCGTGCTGTTCACCGACGCCATCAGCGCTGCGGGACTCGGCAGCGGGGAGTACCGGCTCGGGGATCGCACCGTGATCGTCCGGGACGACGGCACCGCCCGGCTCGCCGACGGCACACTGGCCGGGAGCGTGCTCCGGATGGATCGGGCGATCCGCAACTACGTCGCCCTCGGCGCCTCCCCGGAAGAAGCCATCGGCACCGCCACCGAGGTACCGGCCCGGCTGATCGGCAGGCCGGAGCTGGGAACGCTGACTCCCGGGACCCCGGCCGACATCACGGTGCTCGACGACGATCTCCGGGTGGTGAGAACCCTCGTCGCCGGAAAAGAGGTCTTCGAAGCGTGACCCGGCCGGGTCGCCGAGCCATCGAGCGAGCGGCCCCGACGGAGCCACGGCGCAACGCCTCGATCGACCGGTGCGGAGCACCAACGGGCGGCCCGAACCCCGAGACCGGGACGAGTTGAGGGAGTGTTGAACGGCGTGGAACCTCCCGGCGACGAACGGTGCGTACTCATGTGGAGAGCGTTCGGAGAGGAGGGTGCAGCATGTTTCCGCGCGGTCGTCGAGAGGCCCCCTGGCAGATCCGGGT
>CAYXHU010000433.1:0-2311 GCA_964464675.1 uncultured Acidimicrobiia bacterium | reverse complement strand
TACCGGCACCTCTCGGGGGTCGCCGTATTAGGAAACAACAGGCCGGAGCCGGGCGGCGTGCCGGGCCCGCTTCTGGCCGGGATGATCTCCGACCTCCTCGGGACGACGCTGCCCGGTCTCGGCACGATGTGGCTGAAGCAGTCGATCCGCCATCTGGATGCCGTCCCGGTCGGTGCGGAGGTGGTCGCCGAGGTCCGTGTCACGCGACTCCGCCCGGAGAAGGGCCTGGTGGACCTGCACACCGAGTGCCGTTCGGGCGGCCACCCGGTGCTCGACGGAGCCGCACTCGTGCTGGTCCCCGACCTGGAGCGACGCCTCCGGCAGCCTTAGGAGAGGTAGGCGTCGAGTTCGGCGAGGAGCGCCGCCTTGCGCTCCTCCGGGAGGAAGGTCGCCTCGATGCCGTTGCGGGCCAGGGCGGCGAGGTCGTCCCGGTTGAGGCCGAGGGCGCGCTGCGCCGCCACGTAGTTGTCGGTGAGGTAGCCCCCGAAATAGGCCGGATCGTCGCTGTTGACCATCACCCTCACCCCCCGGTCGAGCAGTCGCTTCAGGTTGTGGGCTTCGAGCGTGTCGAACACGCGCAGCTTCACGTTCGACAGCGGGCACATGGTGAGCGGGATCTGCTCGGCGACGAGGCGCTCGAGCAGGGCCTCGTCCTGCTCACAGGCCACGCCGTGATCGATGCGCTCCGCGCCGAGCACGTCGAGTGCGCCGCGGATGTAGGCGGGCGGGCCCTCCTCACCGGCGTGAGCCACGGCTCGCAGTCCGGCGTCCCGGGCCATCCGGAACGCGGCCTCGAATCGCTCCGGCGGGTTCCCCACCTCCCCGGAGTCCAGGCCGACGGCGGCTATCTGATCCAGGTACTGCCGAGCTTCTTCGAAGGTGGCCACGGCGGCCTCGCCGGGCAGATGGCGCAGGAAGCACATGATGAGCATCGTCGAGATGCCGTGCCGTTCCAGCGCCTCCGCCCGGGCCCGCTCGAAGCCGCTCATGAAGGTCTCGAAGCCGATCCCCCGCTCGGTATGGGTCTGCGGGTCGAAGAACATCTCGGCGTGGCGGAGGTTCTCTCCCGCCATTCGGTCGAGGTAGGCCCACATGAGGTCGTGGAAATCCTGCTCGGTCCGGAGGACTGCGGCCCCCTGGTAGTAGATGTCGAGGAACGACTGCAGGTCGGTGAACTCGTAGGCGGCCCGCACCTCCTCCACCGACACGAACGGGAGGGCCACACCGTTGCGCTCGGCGAGCCGGAACATCATCTCCGGCTCGAGCGTCCCCTCGATGTGGAGGTGCAGCTCCACCTTGGGCAGGCCCCGAATGAACTCCTCCATGGCTCCTCCGTGTGCCGGACACCTGCTCCGAGCCTACCTCCGGGCGGCCTCGCGACTCCGCCCCGTTCGGCCGGGACGAGCCCGAGAGCGATCCGTAGGATGGAATCGCCAACGTGAGGGAGAGTGACCGAATGAGAAGGAAGTGGTGGGCATCGATGGTCGCCATCGTGGCGGTCATGGCCCTGCTGATGGCGGGCTGCGGGGACGACGACGACGTGAGCGCCGAGGGGTTCACGTTCGGGATGATCCTCGTCGGCCCCGAGAACGACCGGGGATGGAGCCAGGCGCACTTCGAGGCCGGCAAGTACCTCGAGGAGACGCTCGGCGCGACGATGATCTCGCTCGACAAGGTCAATGTGGCCGATCGACCCGAGACCAGCGTCGATCAGGTCGTCGACGACATGGTGGCCCAGGGGGCCCAGTTGGTCTTTGCCACCTCGGACGACATGAAGGACGGCATCATCCTGGGTGCCGCCAATCATCCCGACGTGCCGATGGTGTGGTCGTCGGGTGACAGTGCCTGGCAGGAGGGCAAGGACTACCGGTCCGACCTCACCAACCTGGCGAACACGATGGGCCGCATGGAGTACGGCAAGATGATGGCCGGCTGCGCCGCCGCGCTGACCACCCAGACCGGCGGCATCGGGTACCTCGGTCCGCTCATCAACGACGAGACCCGCCGGCTGGCCAACTCCGCGTACCTGGGTGCCCGGTACTGCTACGAGGAGTACCGGGGGCTCAACCCGGACGACCTCACCTTCACCGTCAACTGGATCGGGTTCTGGTTCGAGATCCCCGGGGTGACGCTCAGCCCGACGCAGGTCGCCAACGACTTCTTCGACGGCGGCGCGGACGTGGTCATCTCCGGCATCGACACCACCGAGGCGCTCGTGGTGGCCGGCCAGCGCGCCGCCGGCGGTGAGGCGGTGTGGGCGGTTCCCTACGACTTCGAGGGCGCCTGCTCGGAGGCTCCCAGCATCTGCCTC
>CAYXHU010000432.1:0-2323 GCA_964464675.1 uncultured Acidimicrobiia bacterium | reverse complement strand
GCCGACACGACCAACAGTCGGGCGGGGCCCAGCGCCCCGCCCGACCCGCGTCCCGGCGAGCGTCCTCGAGATGGGGTCGTTCGCCCCGTTGCACCCCACCCGCCCGACCCGCTAGAAAGGGCGCCACAGGCGGAGGCGGAGGGAGTCCGGGCCCGTGCTGAGCATCCAGCACCTCAAGAAGGTGTACGAGGGCGGCACTCAGGCGCTCACCGACGTCACCTTCGACGTCCCCGAAGGCCAGTTCCTCGCCATCATCGGATTGAGCGGCTCCGGCAAGTCCACGCTGCTGCGCTGCATCAACCGGCTCATCGAGCCCACCGAGGGCACGATCATCTGGAACGGCCAGGACATCACCGCCGCCTCCCAGGAGGAGATGCGCAAGATCCGCCGCCGGATCGGCATGGTGTTCCAGCACTTCAACCTGGTGCACCGCTCCAAGGTGGTCACCAACGTCCTCGCCGGGCGCCTCGGTTACATCAACCCGGCGCTCAGCATCTTCAACCGGTTCCCGAAGGCCGACATGCAGATGGCCATGGATCGCCTCGACCGTGTCGGGCTCCGGGAGATGGCGCACCGGCGCGCCGACGCCCTTTCCGGCGGCCAGCAGCAGCGCGTCGGGATCGCCAGAGCCCTCATGCAGAACCCGGAGATGATCCTGGCCGACGAGCCGGTGGCCAGCCTCGACCCCGTGCTAGCCCACGGGATCATGCAGTACCTGGAGGACATCAACAAGACCGACGGCGTCTCGGTGCTCTGCTCGCTGCACTTCCTCGACCTGGTCCATCGCTACGCCGACCGGGCGATCGCCCTCAACGAGGGCCGGGTCGTCTTCGACGGGCCACCCGAGGGAATCGACGACGACATGTTCAAGGCGATCTACGGCCGGGAAGCCGAACGGGTCGGGTAGATGACCGAACAGAACGAGACCGCCCCGGAACAGCCCCCAAAGGCGAGGGCCCGTTGGAGGTGGCTGCGCCCCTTCATGATCCTGCTCGGGATCTTCGCCGTCCTGGTGGTCTACGCCTTCGCGTTCGAGAAGACCGAGGTGGATCTCGAGGAGATCGAGTCGGAGACACGCCGCACCCAGCTGACCCGGATCATCCGCGGCCTCGCTCATCCCAACATCATCGAATTCGAGGAGACCGACACGTTCATCACGGTGGACGTCGCCGTGCCCTGCCCGGACGGCGGCTTCGAATCGCCGGCGCCCGACGGTGACGGCCCCTACCTGGAGATGATCCCGCCGTGCGCCGAGCCGGAGAGCACCGTCGTCGTGCGGGGCTACGACTTCCCGGAGGGCACCCGGGCGCCTCTGTCGTTCATCCCCAACGTCGAAGGCATCGCTCTGAAGCTCGCCGACGTCCAGGTGGGCCCGGACGGCACCTTCGAGGTCGAAGTGGACCTCCCGGAACGACCCGACGACGAACTCCAGGAGCTGCGGGTCACGACGACGCTGCGGTCCGGGAGCTGGACGTGGAGCGAGAACGCCCGCATCACCTGGGACAAGATCATCGAGACGGTGATGCTCGCCTTCATGGCGACGACACTGGGCATCGCCGTCGGCATCCCGCTCTCGTTCTTCTCGGCCCGCAACCTGATGCGCAACATCCGTACCCCGATGCTCAGCGTCGCCCTCTTCCTGGTCGGGATCCCGATCGGCGTGCTCGGCGGTTCGCTGTTCGGACGCCTCATCGGCGGCCCGGCGGGAGACCACCTCCCCGATAACCCCTGGCTCGCTCTCGTCGTGCTGCTCGCCACACTGGCCGCTGCCTGGGGTGTGCTCCGTTTCACCCTCAGCCAGAGCGAGGACATCGACCGCGACTTGGCGTGGCGACTCACGCGCATCGGGTCGTGGATCGTCCTCACCGGCCTGGCCCTGTTGGCGGTGCTCGTGGCCGGGTACCTCCTCATGGAGATCGGCGAGGCACTCGAAGACCCGCTGGACACGCTCTGGCTGGGGTTCGTCGCCCGCTTCATGGTGACGCTCGGCGACATCCTGTCAACCTTCATGACCGCCCTCGCCGCGATCCTGGCCGCCTTCGCCGCCGCCTTCGGGGGAAGCCGCCTCGGGCACACCCTCGTCGATAAGTTGCCGAGATCCGTGAACCACATCCTCCGGTATCCGGCGGGCGCGGTCGCAGTGGCCGTCGTCGCCGTCGGCATCGGGGGCATGGTGGACTGGCTCTACGAATACGGCGGCGACAACCAGGCCATCCCGGCGACCGCAGGGCTCATGCTCGGCGCACTCGGCGGGGGAATCGTCTTCGGCAGATGGGCGCGCCGTATGAGCAGGGAGATCCCGGGCGCCCTGTCGTCGATCGCC
>CAYXHU010000431.1:0-2326 GCA_964464675.1 uncultured Acidimicrobiia bacterium | reverse complement strand
CCGCTCCACTTCTCGCGGATGTCTTCGTTCTCGATCTTGCGCTGGAGCAGCACGATCCCCTCCATGAGCGCCTCCGGGCGGGGCGGGCAGCCGGGCACGTACACGTCCACCGGGATGATCTGGTCGACACCTTTGGTCACCGAGTAGGAGTCCCAGTAGGGGCCTCCGCAATTGGCGCAGGAGCCCATCGAGATCACGTACTTCGGGTCGGGCATCTGGTCGTAGAGCTTGCGGATCGCCGGGGCCATCTTGTCGGTGACGGTCCCCGCCACGATCATCAGGTCGGACTGCCGGGGCGAGGCGGGCAGCGGGATGATCCCGAACCGCATGAAGTCGTACCTCGGGCCGGAGGCGGCCATCATCTCGATGGCGCAGCAGGCCAGCCCGAACTGGAACATCCACAGCGAGTACTTGCGCGACCAGTTGAGGAGCCACGAGATCGGCTTCGGTGCGGAGAACTTGTCTAGGACTCCCACCGCAGCACTCCCTTGCGGATCGCGTAGACGAGCCCGAAGAGCAAAATGACGATGAAGACGACCATCTCGACGAGCGCGAACGTCCCGAGCGACTCGAGCCGGACCGCCCACGGGAAGATGAAGACCGCCTCCACGTCGAAGATGAGGAAGAGCAGGGCGAAGATGTAGTAGCGGACGTGGGTCTGGCTCCAGCCGCCGCCCACCGGGTCGATGCCGCACTCGTAGGACTGGGCCTTCGTGGGAGACGGCTTGGTGGGCTGGAGGAGCCGGGATGCCCCGACCGCCAGGGCGACCAGAGCGACGGCGAATCCTGCGAAGACGGCGACCGTGATGTAGTCCTCGAAGTACTCGCCCACGTCACCCTCCATGGGGGCCCGATCCGGCGCCGGAGTATAGGGACGGGGCCGGTGGGTCCCCAAAGCGGTCGGAGGCCCGGGCGGGGCGGGCCACGCGGCTACTCTCGGCCCATGCAGGCGCCGGACTACGCGGGCACGGGACTGGTGAACCTCGTGGCCGAACTGGAGTCCCGGCTCGCCGGCGCGGCGCCTTCGCCGCGGCTCGACCCGCGCATCTCCGCGGCGATCCCGGAATCCCCCACCTACGTCCTCGTCCTGTGCGACGGGTTCGGCGACCGGCAGCTCTCCCATCCGGCCGCCCGCCACCTCCTCCAGTACCGGGTCGCGGCGCTCGACGCCCCGTTCCCGACGACGACCACGGTGAGCCTGGCGACGATCGCGACGGGCCTGCCGCCGTCGCAGCACGGCCTGCTCGGGTACCAGCTGTGGATCCCGGAGACCGGGTTCGTGGTCAACACGATCAAGTGGACGACCCTGTGGGGCGAGCCGGTCGACTACGACGTCGGCGGCTTCCTCCCCTCCCCCAACACCTGGGAGCGGCTGCGGGCGGCCGGCATCGAGCCGATCACCGTCCAGCCGGCCAACTTCGAGGACACGCCGCTGACCCGCACCCTGTACCGGGGGTGCCGGTTCGAGCCGTACCGCGACGACCGGGAGGCCGTCGAGGCGACCGCCATGCTCGCCGAGCAGCCCGGGCGCCTCGTGCTCCTCTACCTGCCCTACGTGGATTTCGCTGCCCACGTCGCCGGCCAGGCCTCGATGGAGTACGCCGAGGCGGTGGAGGTGACCGCGGCCGCTTGGGAGCGGCTAGCGATCACGCTGCGCGGCGCAGTGGCGGTGGGGACCGCCGACCACGGGCACCTCGACGTGCCCCGCCCCAAGCGCGTCCCGATCCCCCGGCCCGATCACGAGGACCGCATCTTCTACGGGGACCCTCGGGTGGTCTTCGTGAGGGGCACCAGGCCGCCGTCACCGCTTCCCGCCACCTGGGTGCCCCGCGCCGAGATGGAGAACTGGTGGGGGCCGGGACCCCAGCACCCGGAGTTCTCCGAACGGGCCCCCGACGGCGTCCTGGTCGCCGACGACGGGTACGCGTTGCTGCACCGGCACGCCGACGACCGCCTCATCGGCCAGCACGGCGGGCTCACGCCGGCCGAGGTGTCGGTCCCGCTCCTGGTCGCCGCGCCCTAGAGGCCTGGCCGGCCGACGTGGGATCATGGCGTCCGTCGAGGAACAGGAGAGCGATGGACATCCCGATCGCCGCGCTCGTGCCGGCGGTGCTGGCCGCACTGGCCTGGATCGTGTTCTGCCTCGTGGATCTGGCCCGCTCCGAAGTCGCCCACCTCCCCAAGTGGGCGTGGGGCCTGATCATCGTGGCAAGCGTGCCGCTTGGCGGGGTCCTCTACCTGCTGCTGGGGCGTGCCGCGCGGTGATTGGGACGAGCGGGCTGCGCAAGGTCTACGACGGCACGGTCGCCCTCGACGCCGTGGATCT
>CAYXHU010000430.1:0-2341 GCA_964464675.1 uncultured Acidimicrobiia bacterium | reverse complement strand
CGCCCCGGGCGTCTCCGTCCAGCTTGGAGAAGACCAGCCCCGTGAGATCCGTCCTCTCGAGGAACCCCGTGGCGACGCTCACCGCGTCCTGTCCGGTCATCGCGTCGACGACCAGCAGCACCTCGTCGGGGTCGGCGGCGGAGTGCACTGCGGCGAGCTCCGACATGAGCGGCTCGTCGATCTGGAGCCGGCCGGCGGTGTCGATGATGACGGCTCCGAACCGCTCGGACGCCGCCCGCTTCATGGCCGCCTTGACGAGCCGGGCCGGCTTCGAGGCGCGCTCGGTGTGCACGGGAACGCCGATACGCCCGCCCAGCGCCACGAGCTGGTCGATCGCGGCCGGTCGCTGCAGGTCTGCGGCGACCAGGAGCGGCTTGGTCCCCGACCCGGCGAGGCGATGCGCCAGCTTGGCGGCCGTCGTCGTCTTCCCGGATCCCTGCAGCCCGACCATCAGGATGGTGAGGGGCGGCCGTTTCGGGGCCGCCAGCGGAACCGCCTCCCGGCCGAGCGTGACGACCAGCTCGTCGTGCACGATCTTCACCACCTGCTGCCCTGGGGTCAGGCTCTGGGAGACCTCCGCCGAGAGCGCCCGGTCGCGAACCCGGCCGAGCAGCGAGCGCGCCACCGAGACGTTGACGTCGGCCTCGAGAAGGGCCAGCCGCACCTCGCGCAACGCGGTGTCGACGTCGGCCTCGGACAGCCGACCACGGCCTCGGAGACGCTCGAAGACCTCGCCGAGCCTGGAGGTGAGCGTGTCGAACATCCCGGCGAGGGTACCTGCACCACGGGATCGCCGGAACCGCGAGGCCGACGCGGGGTAGCCTCGACGCGGACCCAGGGAGGCCGACACATCATGAACCTGACCGTCATCGACCACCCGCTCAGCCGCCACTACCTGACAGTCCTGCGGGATCGGACGACCGAACCCGAGGAGTTCCGAGCCGCGGCACGACGGCTCGCCTACACGCTCATCATGGAAGCCACGGAGCGAACCCCGCTGCGAACGGCGGAGATCGAGACTCCGCTCGAACCGACCACCGGGTACGCGCTCGGCGATGTGGTGGCCATCGCGGTCTTGCGCGCCGGCCTCGGAATGCTCGACGCCGTCGTCGACCTGCTGCCACAGGTGAAGGTGGGCTTCGCCGGGGTGCAGCGCGACGAGGAGACCGCGGAGCCCATGGAGTACTACTTCAAGTCCGCCGACCTCTCCGACACCCACGTGCTCATCCTCGAGCCGATGCTGGCGACCGGCGGCTCCCTGTCATGGGCCGTCGGCAAGGCCAAGGAGAACGGCGCCCGGCACATCACCGCGCTGTGCGTCGTGGCCGCACCGGAAGGAGTCAAGCGGATGTACGAGGACCATCCCGACACTCGAATCGTCGCCGCCGCCCTCGACCGGGACCTCGACGAGAACTACTACATCCGCCCCGGCCTCGGTGACATGGGCGACCGGCTGTTCGGCACGTTGTGATGCCCGACTTCGAATCCCAGGTGTTCGAGGTGGTCGGCTCGCTCCGGCCGGGCGACGTGACGACGTACGGCGAGGTCGCCGCCGAGGCGGGCTTTCCGGGAGCCGCTCGGGCCGTGGGCAACCTGCTGCGTTCCTCGTCCGGCCTTCCCTGGTGGCGGGTCGTCGCCGCAGACGGGCGGCTCGTGCCCGGCGCCGAGCAGGAGCACCGGGACCGGCTTCGTTCCGAGGGCGTTCCGCTGACCGCTTCGGGCAAGGTGGCTCGTTCGAAGCTGGGCAGGGCCCGACC
Source organism: uncultured Acidimicrobiia bacterium (assembly GCA_964464675.1). Classification (GTDB taxonomy): domain Bacteria; phylum Actinomycetota; class Acidimicrobiia; order Spongiisociales; family UBA11373; genus CAYXHU01. The sequence goes on along the minus strand of CAYXHU010000430.1, from coordinate 584 downwards.
GTGAGCTACAGCATGACGACGCTCATCGAGCGCAAGCGCGACGGCGGCGTGCTCGACCCTGCCGAGATCCGCTGGATGATCTCCGAGTACGCCGCCGATCGTCTTCCCGACTATCAGATGTCGGCGCTGCTCATGGCCGTGTTCATGGAAGGCCTGGAACCCCAAGAACTCGACGCCTGGACCGACGCGATGCTCCATTCGGGGGAGATCCTCGACCTCTCGAACGTACCGATCCCGAAGGTCGACAAGCACTCCACGGGCGGCGTCGGCGACAAAGTGAGCATCCCGCTCGCCCCGATGGTGGCGGCGTGCGGAGTGGCGGTGCCGATGATGAGCGGCCGGGGCCTGGGGCACACGGGAGGTACGCTCGACAAGCTCGAGTCGATCCCCGGCTTCCGAACCGCGCTCGATCCACCCGAGTTCCGATCGATCGTGGAGCGCACCGGACTGGTGCTCGCCGGACAGTCCGAGACGCTGGTCCCGGCGGATCGCCGCCTCTACGCGTTGCGCGATGCCACCGGCACGGTGCCGTCGATCCCGCTCATCGCCTCCTCGATCATGTCGAAGAAGCTTGCGGAAGACCT
>CAYXHU010000429.1:0-2342 GCA_964464675.1 uncultured Acidimicrobiia bacterium | reverse complement strand
CTGGAGTGGATGAACGGGGTCTACATCCGCGACCTCGAGCCCCCGGACTTCCTGGCCCGGGTCCTCCCGCTCGTGGAGGCGGATCTCGGCAGGCCCCTGGACGCCGGCGAGGCCGAGCGGCTCGGATCGGTGGTGCCGCTGGTGCAGGAGCGGGCCAAGCTGCTCACCGACGTCGCCCCCCAGGTGAGGTTCCTCTTCACGGACGAGATCTCCTACGACCCGGTCTCCTGGGACAAGGTGATGACCAAGGAGGAGGTGCCCGGGGTCCTGCGGGCCGCCATCGACCGCCTGAGCGTCGTCCCCGAGTGGACCACGGCGTCGATCGAAGAAGCGCTGCGGGGCATGCTGGAGGAGATGGGACTGTCGGCCCGCAAGGGTCTGCAACCCCTCCGCGTCGCCGTGACGGGCTCCAGCGTGAGCCCACCGCTCTTCGAATCCCTGGAGGCGTTGGGGAGGCAGGCGACGCTGGCCCGGCTCGCCTCGACGGCGGCCCGGTTCTGATCGGCGCCACCTTGCCTTGCATCCCGGCCGCTCGTATCCTCCCTGTGCCCTTCGGGGGTGGTGTAATTGGCAACACGACAGGTTCTGGCCCTGTTATTGGGGGTTCGAGTCCTCCCCCCCGAGCGAGCGGCGCACACGCCGCGGCGCGGCCCCGTCGTCTAGCGGCCTAGGACGCCGGCCTCTCAAGCCGGTAACGCCGGTTCGAATCCGGTCGGGGCTACCACATCTGCCATCTCGTTGGGTGCCCTCCCGCGTGGTGATTCTCGGCGGGCCGTTCGTAGGCACCGATGTCGACGGCACCTCCCTGGGGCCTGGGCACGCCGTCGAAGTCCCACCCTGGTGCCTCGTCGGCGCTGCCGGCATCCACGGCCGGCGACCCGGCTCGGAGGTGGAAGTCTCCTCCGGAGGGGTCTACGAAGAGCGGGTCTCCTTCCACGTGGTCGTCGCCGTAGATCTCGCCTTCGGGATTGCCCCGGTAGCCGTCGACGAGGTTGTGGTCGAACGTGGCGGCGCCCGCAGGGACGTCGCCGCTCAGCGCCAACTGGAACGAGAGATTGCCGCTCACGATGTTGTTGCGCACCACGACCTCGGTGGCGTCCGGGTTGTCGACGGCGATGCCGCCGCCCCAGGCATACCCGTTGTTCCAGACGGTGTTGTTCACGATCGTGATGCCGCGCGCCGGATGGCGAGGCGCGGTGCCGTTGCGTGTGACCGCGATCCCGTAGTACTCGTTGCGGTAGACGAGGTTGTTGAAGATCGAGACGTCCTCGAGGAAGCCGCCCGTCTCGGAGGCCGTCAAGATGCCGTTCATGGTGTCGTGGACGATGTTCCGGTAGATCGAGATGCCCGATGTTCTCGGCGTGTCCCAGGCGTCGACGTAGATGCCGACCTCGGGCACATCGAATACCAGGTTGCCGTGGACGGTCCCGTTCATGGACCCGTCCTTGATGCAGATCCCTTCTTGGTCTGAGCTGTCGTGGACCACGTTTCCGGCGATCTCGAAGCCGTCGGTACCCGCCACCGACAGGGCTTCCTGGTAGCCCCCGGTACAGGCGCGCACCACCTCGTTTCCGGTGACGACGACGTCGCCGCTCCACCACACGCCGATGCCCGACGCGGCCGTGTCGAAGATCTCGTTGTTCTCCAGCCGGATGTGGTGAGCGCTGCGCACCAGGATGCCGTTGGATTGGTGCGGCCCGGCGTTGACCACCCGCAGTCCCGAAACCCGGATGTAGTCGACGTCGCCGATCTCGAACAGGCCGTGCTGGTCGTCGGGCAGGGTGACCGTCGTCCCGTCGAGGACCGGGTTCTCTCCCCGGTAGGCGACGAACGAGATGAGACGCCCCGGCGCCCCGGAGGTGCGAACTCGCACCCATTCTCGGTAGGTGCCCGCCCTGATGTACACGGTCTCGCCGGCCGTCAGTTCCTCGGCGGCATGCTGGATGGTGCGCCACGGGGCGCCGAGCGTCCCCGGGTTGCCGTCGTCGCCCGACGGGGAGACGTAGCGAGCCGGCAGCTCGCAGCCGACCATCGTCTCGGCGTAGCAGGTGTCCGTTCCGGCTCCGCCGGTTGCTCGGTCGGTGCCCGGCCCGCCGTTCAGTGTGTCGCGGCCTGCCCCGCCGATCAGGGTGTCGTTGCCGGCACCACCGTTCACCCGGTCTGCTCCGCCGCGTCCGTAGATGATGTCGGCGCCGCTGCCCCCGCAGATCCGGTCGTTGCCCCCCTTCCCGTCGATCACGTCGTTCCCGCCGAGGCCGACGATGACGTCGGCGCCCGGTGTCCCGGTCAGCGTCTCGGCGGCGCCGGTTCCGGTGATCGTGGCGGTCGCGTTCATGATATCG
>CAYXHU010000428.1:0-2360 GCA_964464675.1 uncultured Acidimicrobiia bacterium | reverse complement strand
CAGTACGACGGCGACGGCGAGGGCCAGCAGACGATTCCCGGGACGGCCGACCATGCCTTCCCTGTTCCCAGCGCCCCCGTTTCCTCGCAACCTGAAGGGTACGCGACGGTGGTTCGGTTGTTCACCTCCCGGACAGGACGCTACAACCAGACACGGGCAGTCCAAAGGAGTCTCGAGCGTCCGCCCTCTCTCGTCGCGGCGGTCGGGGTTAGCCTTGCGGCATGGAGGGCGCCGGCCCGACCCGGTTCGGGATCCTGGGGCCGCTGGTCGTCGAGGTAGGTGGGGTGTCTCGGGTGCCGTCGGCACCTCGGCAGCGTGCGCTGCTGGCGCTACTGCTCCTCGCCCCGGAGGGGCCGACCTCGGCGGAGCAGATCCTGGAGCGCCTGTGGGGTGATGAGCTGCCGTCGGGCGGGGTCAAGACGGTGGGCTTCCATCTCTCCAAGCTGCGGGATGCGCTGGAGCCGGACCGCCCGCGGGGGTCGGAGGGATCGCTGATTCGGACGACTCCGGCGGGGTATGTGCTGGATGTCGATCCCGACGCCGTCGACGCAGTCCGCTTCGAACGCCTGCTGGAGCAGGCGCGCGGGGTCCTCTCGTCGGATCCGGGGCGGGCGGCGGCGCTGGCGCGGGACGCGCTGGGGTTGTGGCGGGGTCGGGTGCTGGCGGAGTTCGCCTATGAGGAGTTCGCCCAGGAGGCGATCCGCCGTTTGGGGGAGTTGCGGCTGCGGGCGGTGGAGACCCGCATCGAAGCCGACCTTGCGTTGGGACGGCACGGTGATGTGGTGGGTGAACTGGAACGGCTGGTGGACGAGTACCCGTTCCGGGAGGGGCTGAGGGCATCGCTGATGGTGGCGTTGTATCGGTCGGGTCGCCAGGCGGATGCGCTGCGGGCTTTCGAGGCGGGCCGCCGGGTTCTCGCCGACGAGTTGGGTATCGAACCGTCCCGGGAGCTGCGGGATCTGGAGCAGCGGATCCTGGAGCAGGACCCGTCGCTGGACCTGCCGCCGTGGGCGGCGCCGTCGCCGGCTGCGCCTCGCACCGCGCCGGTGAGGAACCCTTACAAGGGGTTGCGTTCGTTCGGCGAGGACGATGCCGGCGACTTCTTCGGCCGCACCGCGGTGGTCGGCGAGATCACCGCACGGCTCGGTGATCCCGACGCCGGTTCATTGGCGGTGCTGGTGGGACCGTCGGGATGCGGGAAGTCGTCGGTGGTGGCCGCCGGGCTGCTGCCCGCCCTCAGGAGCGGCGCCCTTCCCGGTTCCGAAGCCTGGATGTACGTCCGCATCTATCCGGGTGCCCATCCGGTCGAGGAACTCGAGGTCGCCCTCCTCAAGACCCAACCCGACACGCCGGGCACGATCACGGAGCTGCTCCGCAGCGACACCACCGGGCTCCGTCGGGCGGTCCGGCTGCTCGTCCCCGACGACGCCGTCCTGCTGCTGGTCGTCGATCAACTCGAGGAACTCTGGTCCCTGGCCGATACCGACGAACGCCGGTTCTTCCTCGACCTGCTCGCCGGCGGCCTCGAGGATCCCCGCTGCCCGCTGCGGGTGGTTGCCACCCTCCGCTCCGACTTCCTCGGCGACGCCCTCGAGCACCCTGCCCTGGCCGGCCTGCTCAGGCGGAGCACGATCCTGGTGCCCCCCATGGACGCCACCGACCTGGAGGCCGCCGTCGTCGAACCCGCCCGACGTGTCGGCATTCCCGTAGATCCCGCACTCGTCGGATCCGTGATCGCCGACATCGAAGAGAACCCCGGCGCCCTCCCGCTGCTGCAGTACGCCCTCACCGAAGCCTTCGAACACCGCAGGGGCGATACCCTCGACCACCACGACTACGAGACCGTTGGGGGCCTCCGCAGCGCTCTCGCCCGACGCGCCGACCAAACCCTTGCCGCCCTGCCGTCGGCCGATCAGGCCGCCGCCCGGCAGGTGTTCCTCCGGCTGATCTCCCCCGGCGACGGAACCGCCGACACCCGCCGCCGAGTCACGATCGGAGAACTCCACACCCTCGGCATTCCCCACGGCGACATCGAGGCGGTGCTCACCGCTTTCGGCGACGCCCGCCTGCTCACCTTCGATCGCGAACCCGCCGCCGGCACCCCTACCGTCGAAGTCGCCCACGAAGCACTCATCACCGAATGGCCCCCCTTCGCCGGCTGGATCGACGACGCCCGCAGCGACCTGATCACCCACCGCCGACTCACCACCGACGCCTCCCAATGGGAGGAATCCGGCCGCGACCCCGACTACCTCCCCACCGGCTCCCGGCTCGACCACTACGAGGACTGGGCCGCCGGCACCACCCTCACCCTCACCGCAGGAGAACGCTACTACCTCGACGCCTCGATCGCCAAGGAA
>CAYXHU010000427.1:0-2366 GCA_964464675.1 uncultured Acidimicrobiia bacterium | reverse complement strand
CGACGTCGATGACGTCGTACCGGTCGCGGCTCCGGGCAACGTACGACCGAGGCTCGGCGACCTCGACGCGCACCCGGGGGTCGTCGTAGACGTTGCCGGGAGTCTCCCGGGCGGCCGTCACGGCGAGCTCGTTGGGCTCGACGGCGGTGACCGTCTCGGCTCCGGAGGCGAGTGCCACGAGGACGTCTAGGCCGCCGCGCGGCTCCAGGATCAGCGCGTCTCCTCCGGTGAGAGAGAAGGCCAGCGACGTCATCACGAACGGGGCGAACCCGGCGTCTGCCGCCGGAACCGGGCTCAAGTCGTCGCCGTCGAACGTGATCCCGTCCTGGGACGGCACGGTGCCGCCGAAGGTGTAGCTGAGGCCGGGGACGGAGCGGATGTTCGGGCCGCGCACGTGGTCCACCCGGGATGCTGCGTTCCACCTGGTGGACACGATCTCGGATCCCGGGTAGTGCAACACCGCGCTGAGGGCCTTGTAGGGCGAGAGCCGCATGTCGAGGACGGCCGGTGGAGCGACGGCGAGCACCGCGGTGGCGCAAGCGAGCGCACCGCAGCCGAAGCGGAGCCGCCACGATCCCTCCGTGACGGCGAAGGCGGTCGCGGCGGCTCCGGAGAGTCCTGCTGCGGCGGCGATCGTGCCGATCCCGCCGAGGAGGTCGAGCCCCCACAGGGCAAGCAGGCTCCCTGCTCCCGATCCCGCCAGGCTGGCGGCGTACACGAAGCGGGACGGGATCGGGTGGAAAGCACCGGCGCCGGCGAGGAGCGTTCCGATGACCACGCCTCCGAAGAGGAACGGGATCGCCAGCACCAGGTAGTAGGCGGCCAGGTAGAGGACCTGGGTGGAGTCCCACCCGATGGTGAAGGAGTCGAATGGGATGGCGTTGGTGACGGCATACCCGCCGAGGGTGGCGACCGCCTGGGACGCGGCCAGGACGGCCCATCTCCTCGGCCCGCCTCGTCCGAGGCCCGGGAAGACGGTCAACGCGGATCCGGACGCTCCGAACCCCAGCAGTGCCAGGCTCACCGTCAGGAAGGCGAAGTGATAGAACTGGGTGACGGCGAACACCCGGGTGAGCGCCACTTCGAGCGTCAGCACCGAGGCCGACGAGAAGGCCACACCGAGGAGCACCAGGTGGCGCCGCGCAGGATGCTCAGACATCATCCCCGTCGCTCGCGTGCCGGGCCGGTACCACTCCAGGCTACCCACCCGCCGCTCTTCGACGAGAATGATGGGTACGGTCGCCTTAGGAGGTCGCCGTGAGCGAACAGCCGGTTGGGCTCGTCACCCACTTCTTCCCGAAGATCTCCGTCGCCGGGGTCTCCATCCTCGAGGGACACCTCGCCGTCGGGGACACCGTGTACATCACCGGCCACACCACCGAGCTGCGTCAGGTCATCGAATCCATGCAGATCGAACACGAGGCCGTCGAGGAGGCACACGAGGGCCAGCAGGTCGGCATACGGGTGGCCGACCGGGTCCGGGTCGGTGATCACGTGTTCCGGATCGCCGCCGCATAGCGGCTGAGGGCTTCCGTGCGCACCGCGCGCCGGATCCGCGCTCTCGTCGCGTCACCCTCCGAGGTCGAGATCGCCGAGGTCGAGGTCGTCGGGCATGCACGTGAAGAACGCGACCATGAGGGCCTGGGCAGTCTCCGGATCTGCCTCGAGGTCCATCGCCTCGCCGCTCAGTCCCGCCACGAGGAGGTCCCGGATGGTGCCCTCGCCGAGCTCGTCGACCAAGCAGCTCCCGATGGCAGGGTCGAGACCCTGGGCTTCCAGGCCGTCGGCGAAAACCTGTTCCACATCCACGCACCCGAGGATCCGGTCGGCTACCTGCTCTCGTTCCTCCACGGTGAGCTGAGTCAGGGCCTCCCCGCCTCCAGTCGCGCCCTCCGCAGTGACGCCGAGTTCTGCGAGACGTTCCACGCCGACGTCCCGGACGACCCCTGCGGATATGCAGTCGAGGGACTCCGGGTCGAGGAGTCCCGCATCGCCGCCCGCGCCGAGGCCGCCCAGCTCCCCCAGTCCCTCTGAGCTCGCGATCGCATCCGACAGGCTCCCGGCGACCGCCTGCTCCTCCGACGACAGGTCGTCGATCGCCACGGTGCCGCCGTCGTCGTCCCTGGTGAGCAGGAAGGCTGCGACTGCGATAGCGAGGACGACGGCGGCTCCGATCAGCCACTTCCCCGACGTCGCGCGGCGCGGTGCCGCCGGCGCCCCTTCGGCGAGGAGCCTCCCGTCGACCCACCAGGAGGCACCGGAGGGGTCGATCACTCTGGCCCAGGCTCCGGCTCGCTCGGCGATGCGGATCCGGGTTCCTGCCGGCAGCGATCCCAGCGGCTCGAGCGCAGGGTCCGGCGCACACC
>CAYXHU010000426.1:0-2367 GCA_964464675.1 uncultured Acidimicrobiia bacterium | reverse complement strand
GAACGTGAGCGGCGTGAACGGGATCCCGGCGAACCGGGCGGTCAGGTTCAGCTCGGTCGTCGTGCCGCTGAGCACGCAGATGGTCGTGTTGGCCATCTCGTCGATGCTCTCGAAGGCGCCCGCTCGAACCATCATCCCCTGGCCGTCGTAGAACGTCGTCGTCACGAACGTGGCGCCCTCCGTGCCGTCACGGCTCGCGGTCGCCGTCGTGTTCCGGATCAGGACGTCGATCTCACCCGACTGCAGCGCCGTGAACCGCTGCGCCGCCGTCAGCGGCACGAAGTTCACCTTGCTCGCGTCACCGAACAGCGCCGCCGCCACGGCCCGGCAGTATTCCACGTCGAACCCGGAGAACGTCCCGTCGGCTTCGACGAAGCCGAAGCCGGGCACGGCGTCGTTGACGCCGCAGTTCAACTCCCCGCGATCGAGTACGGCCTGCAAGGTCCCGCCGGTGGTGCCGCCGTCACCGGCGTCGTCGTCGTCGCCGCACGCCGCGGCGACGAGGGCGAGGGCCAGCACCAACAGTGCCAGTCGCTTCATGTGTTGCTCCTCCCATCAGGTTCCCGGAACGCCAGCCAACCGAACATCCCGAGGAGGTCAACCTAGCGAGCAGATCGGCCCCCTGCCAAGCGGTGCATCGCGCCGCGACCGCCGCCGGACTGCCTCAGCCGAGCGCCCCCGACAGGTCGGCGAGGAGATCGTCCACGTGTTCGATGCCCACGGAGAGCCGGACCAGGTCCGCAGGGACCTCCAGGGGAGTCCCCTCCACCGACGCATGGGTCATCGTCGCCGGGACCTCGATGAGCGACTCCACGCCGCCGAGGCTCTCGGCCAGGAAGAACAGGCGGGTTCGCGAGGCGACGGCATTGGCCGCCTCGACTCCCCGGCGCGGCCGGAACGACACCATGCCTCCCCCGGCCCCGCTCATCTGCGAGACCGCCAGGTCGTGCCCGGCGTGGCCGGACAGGCCCGGGTAGAACACCTCGGCGACCCGGTCGTCGCCGGACAGGAACTCGGCGATCGCAGCGGCGTTGGCGCAGTGGCGATCCATGCGCACCGCCAGGGTCTTCAAGCCGCGCAGCACCAGGTACGCGTCGAACGGGCCGGGCACCGGGCCCGCCGCGTTCTGGAGGAACCTGAGGCGCTCGTGCAGTTCGGGATCGGCGGTGACCAGCGCCCCGCCCACGACGTCGCTGTGGCCGCCGAGGTACTTGGTCGAGGAATGGAGCACCAGGTCGGCGCCCATGTGGAGGGGCCGTTGCAGGTACGGGGTGGCGAACGTGTTGTCCACCACCAGCAGGGCACCGGCGGCATGGGCGGCGCCGGCGAGTGCCGCCACGTCGGCGATCCGCAGCAACGGGTTGGTGGGCGTCTCCACCCACACGACCTTCGTCTCCGGCCGCAACGCCGCCCGGACCGCCTCAGCATCGGTGACGTCGGCTGCCGTCCACTGCACCCCCTGCTCGGCGAGCACCCGCGCGAAGAACCGGAAGGTGCCGCCGTAGGCGTCGTCGGGGATCACCACGTGGTCTCCCGGCCTCATGAGGTATCCGACCAGCGCGGTTGCCGCCATTCCCGACGACGTCGCCACACACCCTCCCCCGGATCTCTCCGGCACACCCTCCAGGGAGGCGAGGGCCTCCTGGAGGGCCGTTCGGGTCGGGTTGTCGGTCCGGGAGTACTCGTAGCCGAGGTGCTCCCCCGGCGCCCGCTGAGCGTAGGTGCTCGTCGCGTAGATCGGGGTCACCACGGACCCGGTCGCCGGATCCGGATCCTGCCCCGCGTGGATCGCCCGAGTCTCGAACCTCACAGCGCCTCCTCGAAGCCGTGTGCCCGCATCCAGTCGTCGTCGAACACCTTCGACAGGTAGTTGCGGCCCCCGTCGGGAAGGACGACAACGACGAGGTCGCCCGGACGCCGCTCGGCGACCCGCAGGGCGCCGACGAGCGCCATGCCGCAAGATCCCCCCAGGAGCAGGCCCTCCTCGCGGACGACTCGGCGGGTCATGGCGAACGCCTCGGCATCCGACACCTGCTCGTACTCGTCGACCACGCTCGGGTCGAATGTGGCCGGCCAGAAGTCCTCGCCGACTCCCTCGGTGAGGTAGGGGGTCACTTCGTCCTCCGACGACGCCGTGTAGATCGACCCGACCGGATCCACCCCGACGACCCACACCTGCGGGTCACGCCGCTTCAGATGGCGGGCCGTGCCGGTGATCGTGCCACCCGTGCCGACGCCGACCACCAGGCTGCCCACCTGTCCGTCGGTCTGCCTCCAGATCTCGGGCCCCGTGGTGAGCTCGTGAGCTTGCGGGTTGGCCGGATTCGAGTACTGGTCCGGGCGGTAGTGGCCGGGCCGGGAGGCCAA
>CAYXHU010000425.1:0-2369 GCA_964464675.1 uncultured Acidimicrobiia bacterium | reverse complement strand
GGGCCGGCCACATCGGTGCCGCCCGAACACGCCGCGAGCAGCACCATCCCGGCCGCGAAGGTGCGAAACCGATACCGCCTCACGGCCGTGATCGTATCGGCCTGCACGCCGGGACGGCTCCGGGTGCACCGGGCACGATTCCACAGGGCATCCACACCCATACAGACGCTCCGGCTAGCTTCGATGTGACCATGAGCTTCGCAGCCGCCACCGCCATCGACCGGCTCGACGACACGACCTGGTCGGGCGCCGTCGCTCCCGGCTGGGACATCCTCGGCAACGCCGACGGCGGCTACCTCATGGCGATCGCCGGGCGAGTCGGGGCCGAAGCCACCGGGAGGGCCGACCCGGTCACGATCACCTGCCACTACCTGTCCCCGGCACGGCCGGGGCCCGTCGTGATCGACGCCCGCGTGGTACGCGCCGGGCGCCGGTTCTCGACCGTGCACGCCACGATGTCGAGCGAGGGGCGAGGCCTGCTCACCGTCCTGGGCACCTACGCAGACCTTGACGAGGCCCCCGGGACCGCAGAGCGGATCGAGGCGCGGCCCGCCGAGCTCCCGCCCCCGGAGGAGTGCGTCGCCCTCGAGCCCACCGAGACCTTCCCACCGCCGTTCGCCGGCAAGGTCGATCTCCGGCTGCACCCCGACCACCTGACCGGCGCGGAGGCAGGGAGCCCCAGGGTGAGCGGCTGGTTCCGGCTGCGCGACGGCGAGCCGATCGACGTGATGGCCCTCCTCGTCGCCGTGGATGCCTTCCCTCCGACCGTGTTCTTCGCCGACCTCCCCCTGGCGTGGGTGCCCACGATCGAGATGACCGCTCACGTGCGGGCCCGGCCGGCTCCCGGCTGGCTGCGGTGCTCTTTCACCACCCGGTTCATCACCGGCGGGTTCCTCGAAGAGGACGGCGAGGTGTGGGACGCCACCGGCCGCCTCGTCGCCCAATCGCGGCAGCTGGCGCTCATCCCCCGGGGGTGACCGCTCCGGGGAACCGGACTTCCCACAACACCAGCCCGTGAGGAGGGGCGGCACCGCGGGCCGCATTGCGGTCGCGTGCCTCCAGGATGTCCTGGACCGCGGACGGCTCCAGGCGGCCGCGGCCCGCGGCGACGCAGAGCGCCACCATCGACCGGACCATCTGGTGGCAGAACGACGACGCCTCCGTCTCGAACACCAGCAGGTCGGTACGCTCTGCCCGCCACTCGGCGCGCGCCACCGTCCTCACCGTGGACCGGCCTTCGGCCCTGCGGCACAGCGAGGCGAAGTCGTGTTCGCCGACCAGGGACCCCGCCGCCTGCTGCATGGCAGGGAGATCGAGAGGATCCGGTACGTGCCAGGCGCTCCAGCGGCGCAGGGGATCGGGAACCGGTCCGCGGTCGATCGCGTACCGGTACACGCGGGCCGAGGCTTCGAACCTGGGATTGAAACCTTCGTGGGCATCGGCGGCCGCGGTCGCCACGATCTCGGGCCCCAGCAGCGAGGTCACCGCTCGAGCCAGCCGCACCGGATCGAGCGCTTCCGGCACCTCGAACCCGATCACGTTGTGCCGGGCGTGCACTCCCGCGTCGGTCCGGCCGGCAACCGTTGTGTCGACGGGATGGCCGGCGACCTTCGCGATCACCGCCTCGAGCTCTCCCTGGACGGTGCGAACTCCCTCATTCCGGGCGTACCCGCGAAAGGCGGTGCCGTCGTAGGCGATGTCGAGGCGGTAGGCGGGCACCCGGCCGAGGCTAGCGCCGCCTCACAGGATGCCGACGAAGACGAGCCACACCAGGAACCCGCCGCCAACGCTCAGGGCCGCCCGTTCGGTGCGCAGATCGAGCGCGACCCGGGTCCCGGCCACCAGGGTCGCCAGGAACCATCCGGTGCCGGCGAGGATCGCCGGGAACCCGGACAGCCACAGCCTGGTCACGAGGATCAGCAGCAGCGTTGGATGGCAAACCGCCGACATCGCCATCGTCCCCGGGAACGACCCGTACCCTTCGAACACGTACTTGCCGAGCAGATAGACGACGCCGGACAGCACTATCCACGAGAACAGGCCGTTGAGGACCCAGCGCAGGTACAGGATCAGGTCGAACCCCCCGGCCACCACCGCTCCGATCACCAGCCAGACGGCCGTCACCACGATGAGGCCGTCGGCGACCGCGTTCTGTCCGACGACGGCGTGCAGGTAGGCCTCCCGCTCGAAGCGGGCGGCTCGCAGGATCCTGGACAGCATGCCCGGCATGCTAAGGGGCTCAGAGGGTAGGAAGCGGGCTTCGCCCGCGTCCTTCCCCTGTTCCGGCCGAAGAGCTGCGCCTTCGGCCGGGAGCCCGGCGGATGGGGCTCGCTGCGCTCGCCCAACCCGCGCGGCCTCTAGGAGCCTCC
>CAYXHU010000424.1:0-2375 GCA_964464675.1 uncultured Acidimicrobiia bacterium | reverse complement strand
GGCCGCCATCGTCATCGGGCACGGCATGTTCATGGCCTTCGTGCTCGCCACCACGTCGGTCGGCCTGGTCGTCCCGACCCTGCGGACCACGCGCCGGACGGCAACCTCACTCGGCCTGTCGATCCTCGTCTCGGCGATCGTGGCCGACCTCCTCACCCTCATGGGGGTCACCGTGTACGCGCTCATCGAAGAACGAGGCGCCGGCACGGAGCTGCTGGTGATGCCGGCGTACCTGGTGATCGTATCGGCAGCGATGCTGGCGCTGCGGCGGCTGGTGTGGTGGCGGCCCGAATGGTTCGATCGCCTGTTCCGCCTCGACGATCCCGAGGAGATCGGCACCAGGGCGTCGCTCACCATCATGCTGGTGTTCGTGGGTCTCTCGGTCGTGTTCGGGATCGAGGGGATCCTCGGTGCGTTCCTGGCCGGCGCGGTGTTCGCGGTGCTGTTCAGGAACCGGGGTGCACTCGGTATGCAGCTGAGCGGCTTCTCGTACGGGTTCCTCATCCCGGTGTTCTTCATCAACGTGGGGATCCACTTCGACGTCGATGCCCTGTTCGAAGAGGGAGCCGTCACCGGCATGCTGGTGATCGTCGGTGCCGCAGTGCTGGTGAAGCTGCTCCCGGCATCCGTGCTCTTCCTGCGTCGGCATTCTCTGCGTGAGGTGCTCGCCGCAGGCGCGCTGCTCTCCGCCCGCCTCAGCCTGATCATCGCCGTCGCCGAGCTGGGCGTCGAGCTCGAGATCATCGACCGGACGCTCGAGGCGAGCATCATCGTGCTGGCGGCGGTCACGTCGACTGCTGCGCCGGTCGTGTTCCGGGCCCTCGCACCACCCCTGCCCGCCTCCCGGACATCCGACTGAGGTCTTCGCCAGGCGGCCGGGCGGCTTTGACACCCCTTCGGTGACCTCGGTAGCGTCGCCTGGAATCGCTTCCAGCAGGGAGGGCCGTGGCCACCATCCAGGATGTGGCTCGCGCAGCCGGTGTCGGGGTCGGCACAGTGTCGAGGGTGCTCAACGGCAGCCCCCTGGTGAGCGACGCCACCCGGGCCAAGGTCCAGCAGGTGATCGAGGACCTCGGCTACCGGCCCAGCCCTCTGGCCAGAGCCCTCTCGACGGGACGCACCAGCACCGTCGCCGTGGTCGCCCCGTTCTTCACCAGGCCTTCGGTGGTCCAGCGCCTGCGCGGCCTGTCGGGCGTGCTCGGCGAGACCGACTTCGACCTGGTGCTTTTCGACGTCGAAACCCCCGAGCAGCGCGACCGCCACTATGCGCTCGCCGAGCGGCCCGACCGCTCGGCTGGGATGATCGTCGTATCGCTCGCCGTATCCCCGGAGCGGGCCGAGACCTTGGCCGCGGCGCCGGTGCCGGTGGTGTTCGTCGATCGGCGGGTCGACGGCCTGCCCCACCTGTACGTCGACGACGTCGCCGGGGGCCGCCTCGCCACCGAGTACCTGCTCGGGCTCGGCCATCGCCGCATCGCCTTCGTCGGCGACCGCTACGACGACCACTTCGGGTTCACGTCGAGCGTCGATCGCCGCACCGGGTACCTGGAGGCGCTCGCCGCAGCGGGAGCCGATCCTCCGGCCGACTACGTGCGGGCCGCCCAGCACGGGCGGGTGCAGGCGATCCAGATGACCCGGGAACTGCTGGCACTCGACGAACCGCCCACCGCCGTCTTCGCCGCCTCGGACCACCAAGCACTCGGGGTCCTCGAGGCGGCCCGCTCCGCCCGGGTCGCCGTGCCGGAGCAACTGTCGGTGATCGGTTACGACGACCTCGAGGTCGCCGAGTACATGGGCCTGACCACCGTCCGTCAGCCCCTCTACGAATCCGGCGTTGCGGCCGCCGAGATCCTGCTCGCCGAGATGAACGACGAGCGCCGCAGTCCACTCAGCATGGAACTGCCCCTCGGAGTCGTCGAGCGGGCGACGACGGCTCCGCCTACCTGAGCTCGAGCCGGTACGCCCTGCCCTCCCCCGGGGCGAGGCTCTCCACGCGGTAGTGGTAGCCGTTCCAGGAGAGCCGGCGATCGTCGGCCGGAACGTCCCCGTAGGTGGAGAAGACCCCGACCGGGACCGGCGTCCGGTCGCCGATCCCCGGCACCCCGAAGTACCCGGACGGGGCGATCACGTCGAGATTGGCCACGAACAGCCACTGCGGATCGTCGTGCTGGGTCCAAGCGACCACGCGCGAGTACGCCGCGGCATCCGGGGGCAGCAGCCACCTCGTCGTGGTCCCCTCCAGGTCGGGCAGCACCTCCTCGGCGAACCGGCGCAGCCGCGTCAGATTCCCGAACAACCCCATGTTGCGTCCCCAGACGTAGGGGCCGGAGCGGGCCTTCGACGGGTACACGTTCGAGTCGCCGTGCTCGTGGAAC
>CAYXHU010000423.1:0-2386 GCA_964464675.1 uncultured Acidimicrobiia bacterium | reverse complement strand
ACAAGTACACCTACTTCGCCGAGGTGGCCAGGAAGGAGGGGTATCCCTACATCGCGAGGATCTTCAGCGAAACGGCCGAGAACGAGAAGATCCACGCGAAGGAGGAGTTCAAGCTGCTCGGCGGGATCGGGGACAAGCTCTCCGCTCTCGGCCCTATACCCCATCGGCGGTGCCCCGAAGGCGGAACCCCAGGAATCTCCTGGGGTTTCGCTCGTGGGCGCTGAGGGACTCGAACCCCCGACCTCTTCCTTGTAAGGGAAGCGCTCTCGCCACCTGAGCTAAGCGCCCGCGATCACCCATCGAGCCCGGGAGGGCCGGTCCGGCGACCGGCGCCAGGGTACCAACGCTGCACTCCTTCGAGGCGATCGCTGATGGTGGTTTGGGCAGGCACTCCCGGGGGTATCTCCACCATCGGCCGGGCGCGCCGAGAGGGAGGAGCCGAGCATGGAACCAGCGCAGAGCACGGTGGTGGGCAGGCTGGCTCGTGCCCGCGGCAGGAAGCCGAAGACGGCCCGCGCCGGGCGGGTCTGCGCCGCCGACGGGTGCACGACTCGTCTCAACCGCTACAACCGGGCAGATCACTGCTACCGGCACCAGCGGCCTCAGTTCCGCAGACTTCGCGGGGTCCCCCAGCGCACCTGACCGGGCCGGTACGATCGGGATGCCGTGCCGGGAGCACCGAGCGCCGAACACACGACCGCGCTGCAGCGCGGCATCGCCATCGTGCGAGAAGGAGCCCATGGGTTCGTCGCCGACCGGGTGTCCCGCTCGGCCGCGGCGCTGAGCTTCTACTCGTTGTTCTCGCTCGTTCCCCTCTTGTTCCTGACGGCCGCCATCGCCGGCTTCGTGTTCCGCGATCCCGGTGCCGTCGAAGACGTGGTCTCCCGGGTCACCGACGTAGCGGGCGAGGAGATCGGCGACACGATCGAAACGCTCCTCGACACCGTGCGCGCCCAGCGCGGCAGCGCCCTGTCGATCGGGATCGTGCTGGCGCTGTTCTCCGCATCGAGCGTGTTCCAGCAGACCCAGGCGGTCCTCAGCGTCATCTTCCGCGTCCCCGAAGACCAGCGCCGCACCGGAGCGGCCGGCTGGCTCGTCCGACGCGGGATAGGGGCTGCCTCGGCGATCGGCCTCGCGCTCGCGGCCTTCACCCCGATCGTCGCAGTCGGCGCCATCGAGTCGGTCATCCGCCTGATCCCGGACGAACTGAGCTGGCTCCGGCAGCTCCTCCGCTTCGGTGTGCCCGTCCTGTCGGTGCTCGTGTTGATGGCGGTCGCCGGAATCACCTTCCAGGTGCTCACCGTGGTCAGAATCCCCTGGAAGGCCGCGATGCGCGGTGGCGTGATCACCGCACTGCTGGCATCCGCAGCCGCATCACTCGTCGGGATCTACCTGGCGCAGGCCGCCTCCACGGGGACGCTGGGGGCGCTCGGCGGGGTCGCCATCCTGCTCGTCTTCTTCAACGTGATGTGGGCGGTCTACCTGTTCGGCGCAGAGGTCACCAAGGTGCACGCCGACTACCTGGTGCTCGGCGAGATCAGCCACCCCGTCAACCGTGAGCGGGAGCTCGCCGCTCCCCCGCCCGAGCCATCCCGCAGCGCGCCCACAGAGACCCGGCCCGGCCTCACCGCCTTCCTGGCCGGTTTGGCGATCGGCTGGCTCGCCCGCCGCAAGGACCGCACCACCCCGCGTCGATGAACCCGACCCGGCGTCCGGCCGGGGCGTTTCGACGGCACACCGGCCGGGTAGGGGCTCCCCCGCAGTGAGCCGACGAGGAGGCGCCGTGGCCGACCAGGATCTCGAGGAGTACCGAGCGAAGCGGGACAGCGACGCCACACCTGAGCCCTCCGGAGGTGACACGTCCGGTCCCCCGCGCTTCGTGATCCAGAAGCACGACGCCTCCAGCCTGCACTACGACTTCCGGCTCGAAGCAGACGGCGTCCTGAAGAGCTGGGCGGTCCCGAAGGGACCGTCCACCGACCCGAGCGATCAGCGTCTCGCGGTCCCCACCGAGGACCATCCCGTGGACTACCTCGACTTCGAAGGGGTCATCCCGGAAGGCGAGTACGGAGCCGGCACCGTGCTGGTCTGGGACACCGGCCCCTACGACAACGAGACCACCGACGACGCAGGCGACGAGATCCCCGTCGGCGAGGCCGTGGAGCGGGGGCACGTGGTCGTCCGACTGCACGGTGAGAAGCTCCGGGGCGGCTACGCGCTCACCCGAACGAGCGGAGACGGGCGCTGGCTCCTCGTGAAGATGGACGACGAAGAGGCCGATGCCCGGCGCAACCCGGTGAGCACCGAACCCGACTCGGTGCTCAGCGGGCGAAGCCTCGAAGAACTCGCCGCCGAAGGCGAATAGGACCCGCTCGGCCCAGGGTCA
>CAYXHU010000422.1:0-2396 GCA_964464675.1 uncultured Acidimicrobiia bacterium | reverse complement strand
CGGAGACGATTCCTCCGGCTGCGCCGGAGACGATTCCTCCGGCTGCGCCGGAGACCACGGTGACGCCGGCAGAGGCGACGGTGCCGGCCGTGACCTCCGCCCCGACCACGACGTACGTCCCCGAGGGGGTCGTTCCGGGCTCCTCGTGCCTCGCCGACGCAGTCTTCGGCGATCCCGCCGAGTCCCCCTACCTCCTCCCGTACCACCCCGGCGAGTTCTATCAGGTCACCCAGTCGTACTGCTTCGCGGCCGGGGGGCACCGTAATCAGCTGGCGTACGACTTCGCGATGCCCGTCGGCCGAGACGTGCTCGCCTCGCGGGCCGGCGAGGTGATGGATGTGCGCGAGTCGTCCCCGAACGACGGACGGGGGTCCGGCGACCACAACTACGTCTTCATCCGCCACGGGGACGGGACGGTGTCCTTCTACGCCCACCTCATGCAGGACGGCGTGCTCGTCGAGCCGGGCGATACGGTGGCCGCCGGGCAGGTGATCGCTCGCAGCGGCAACTCCGGGCTCACCGGTTCACCCCATCTCCATTTCGGGGTGTACCGGTGGTGGCCTCCCCAGGAGGGCTTCGGGGTCGCCGTGAACTTCCGCAATGCCGCGGGACGCCTCGATCCGCGCGGCGGCCTGCTCCGCGGCGCGGTGTACGAGGCGCTCCCAGCCGAGTCGATCGTCGCCGATCATCACGCCGCCGATCCCGGTGCGGTTCCCGAGGAGTGGCTGGAAGCGGCCGCCGCCACCGTGGTGTGGGCGTTCGGAGGGACGTCGCACGGCTCTCAGGTGCCGGCGGGTGCGGCCGATGTCGCCGCTTCTTCCGGGCTCGGCTTCAGCGCCCGGTACCTGGAGGTGCCGGCACCGGCGGAGCACGCCGGGCTCCGCATGGCATACGACGATTCGTGGTCCTGGGATCCCGGCTCGTTCCTGGACACCGCTCGCCGCCTGTTGGAGGGTGCTCCGGAAGCGACCGCGTTCATGTGGTCGTGGTGCGGGGAGCTCTCCGACGGGGGGACCTCGGTGGAGGTCTATTTCGATCTCCTCGATCGACTGGCCGAGGAGTTCCCACGGGTGACCGTCGTCTACATGACCGGCCACACGGACGGGGGCGGCGGCGTGCTGGCGGCCAACAACGATGCGGTGCGGGCGCACGTGGCCGAGCGAGGCGGCGTGCTGTTCGACGTGGCCGACATCGAGGCGCACGACCCGTCCGGTGCGCCGTACCCGGACGCCCACGACGGCTGTGTCTGGTGCGAGAGCTGGTGCGGGGCGCACCCCGGCGACTGCGCCGGGCTCGACTACGAATGTGCCCACAGCCATCCGCTCACCTGCCGGCGCAAGGGTGCTGCGCTCTGGTGGCTGTCGGCGCGTCTCGCCGGGTGGGAGGGAGAACCTAACCGGTGACCGCGGCTACGGTCGAACGAACCGTGCCGGGCAGCGCGGGGTTCCCGGTCACGGTCAACACGTCGTCCTCCGCTCGGCCCCATGCCCACAGGTAGAGGTCGCAGGCACGCCCGGTGATCAGCGTCGTCGGCTCGCCGTTCTGTCCCGCCCCGTACGTCCACCCCTCCCCGTGCTTGCCGGTTCCGAGACGCAGGCGCCGCACCGCGTGCTTGACCGACGTCTCGAGGCCGACGACGCGCCCGTCGGGCCGGAACCCCCAGTGTGGGTCGGTGGTGTAGGCGGCCATGATCGGGCCGAGCACCTCGTCGAGCCCGTCGACCGCCACCTCCGGGTCGATCGGAGCGGGATCGACCCCGGCGGCGAGTTCTGCGTCCACTCTGTGCACGGTGGTCTCGTGTGCCATCCGGCGGAACCAGAAGCCCACCGTCTGATTGGGTTCGTGCCACGACCACGCCGGGGCATCCGGGTCGGCGGTCCTCAGCGTGTCGACCAGCAGGTCGAGGCCTTCGGCGTACCAGGAGAGGAGCGCGCCCTCGTCGTCGGGGGGCTGGAGGCCGTCGATGCCCGGGTTCTCGGCGAGCAGCCCGTGGACGATCCGCTCCTTGTGGCGGTGCACGACGCCGACGTGGGCGACGAGGTCGGCCACCTTCCACCCCGGGCACGATGGGACCGGGTTGTCGAAGCACCCCCCGGCGGTGTCCCCGAGGCGCCGCCCTTCCGATTCGACCACGTCGAGGTAGCGGTCCGGGTGGAGTGTCGCGGTGTGGGGCACGCTGGGGACGCTACACGACCCGGGCGGGAATTGACGGTTGGCGAGAGGCTCCGATACCATGCTCCGGTCGCCTGGCGCGCCCTTGAGAGCGAAGGGCGGCTTTCCGTGCACGGGAGCCGTGCTCCCACGTGGAGGAACCCCGATGAAGCTGCAGAAGACGTTCACGCCGCGGCCCGGCGATGTCACCAGGTCCTGGTGGATCGTCGATGCGACCGGCCTCC
>CAYXHU010000421.1:0-2399 GCA_964464675.1 uncultured Acidimicrobiia bacterium | reverse complement strand
CCCTCGGAGCCACCCCCCGGAACGAGGAGCGAGCAGGCCACCGTCTGGACGGCCACGACACCGCCGAACAGCCACACTTGCTGGGTGAATCGCCGCTGCGCGGTGATCGCGAAGCCGAAGATCGAGGCGACGTACCCCACCATCGCTGCGACCATCAGCCACACGAGCAGCACGTGCTCCTCGGCGTACAGAGGCCCGTAGACGAGCTCGATGACCTGCCGGCCGAGCACGGCGGCTCCGGCCACCGCGGCGAGCCCGAGAACGAAGGCGACGAGCACCAGGCGCCGCAGCAGGGACACGAACGCCGCCGGGCGGGCCGTGGCGAAGTAGCGGGCCAGCCTCGGACCGGCAGATTGCCCCAGGGCGCCGGTCGCGGTGGTGCCCACGACCATGAGATAGGCGAGTGCCGCGAAGACACCGAGCTCGGCCTCACCGTGGAATCGTTCGATGAAGTACCGCGGGAGGTTTCCCGAGAGCGACAGGAGCAGCGCGACGAGGCCAAGGGGGAAGGCGAGGCGGGTCAGGCTCCAGAGCTGCTGCTTGGCGAAGGTGGGCCGCATCGTCGCGAACGCCCCCGCCTTCCTCAGGTCGTAGGCGAACAGCCACACGAGCCAGCCTGCGGCCATGCCCGCGGCGACCCCGATGACGCTTCCGGTGCTCCACAGGGCGATCGTCGCCGCCACGAAGGAGATGACGCCTCGCGCCAGCAGCGACACGCCGATGTGGCTCATCCGCTCGTGCTTCTGCAGCAGCCCGTAGGCCAGCTCGCTGAGGCCCTCGAATCCCTTCGCGGCGCCGAGGACCACGATCAGGAGCGCCACGTCGAGCCGGTACCCGGCGACGAGGATCACGACTCCGATCACGGCGAGAGATACCACCGTGGTCATCACCCTCAGCCCGAGGTAGGTGCCGAATGGGTAGTCGTTGGCTGCATCGGTGGCGACGACCGCCCGCAGGCTGAGCCGGCACAGCAGCGTGATCGGGGTCACCACTGCGAGACCGAGGGCGAATTGGCCGACCATCTCCGCCGTCCCCAAACGGGCGAGCGAGATCAGCACCCCCCACTGTGCGAGCGCGTACCCGACGGTTCCCACGAGGATCCACGAGAAATTGGCCCGCAGCGCAAGCGGCGGAGGAGCCGGCAGCCCGACCGGGGTGCCGTTCGTCATCAGTTGCTCCCGGCCCGGCGCGGGGCTTCGGCCGCCCCGCCCGCCGGAGCCCAGGAGGTCCGGTCGAGCACCCACCGGTAGGTCTCGATGCGGCGGCCCTGCAGTGATCCCACAGAGAACCGGCGCGCCCGCTCGAGGTTCTCCCTGCTGAGGCGGGCCAGCCGCCCCGGATCGGCGATGAGCGCCGCCAGAGACCGTTGCAGCGCCCGCCCGTCCCCGACGGGCACCAGCTCGCCGCGGTCGAGGAGCTCCGGGATGCCCCCGACGTCGCTCCCGATGCAGGGGAGCGCCCGGGCCATCGCCTCCAGCATCGCCCTCGGCAGGCCTTCGGTGCGCGACGGCATCACGAAGAGATCGGCGCGGTCCAACTCGGTCCTGACCGCGTCACCGGACGGCAGCCGCCCGGTGAACCTCACGTCGCCGTCCAGGCCGAGGCGGCCGGCGAGCACGCGGTACTGATCCAGCATCCGCCCACCGCCCACGACGGTGAGCGACGGCCGGTCGCCGGCCGGGAACCCGGCCATGGCCTCCAGCAGCACGTCGATGCCCTTGTAGGGGACTTCGAGGCCGGCGACGGCGATGAGACGCCGCGCCGGTGCGGTGAACGCCCTCGGCGCAGCGGCGAAGGCCTCTTCGGCGAGATCCACGTCGGAGCAGGATGCCGAGTGCGCCGAGGGGCCGGGCGGGTAGCGCTGCTGCAGCACCTTCCCGGTCACGTACGAGACCGCCGCGGCGTGCCGGCAGTCGCGCCGCGTCCGGGTGGACAGTGCGAGACGCACCGGGAGCCGGATCGCCGGACCTCCGGGAACCACGGACAGGGACTCCCAGGGATCACCGACCATCTCGACCGCGTACGGGCGTCCCACGGATCGAGCCGCGCCTGCCATGTGCGACCCGACGATCCCCGGCAGCCGCACGATGACGGCACCCGGGATCGCCCGGACGGCGTGGCGCGCCGCAGCGCGCACCTGCAGCATCCGCCGGGCGTACTGGACCGGTCCGACGTAGTGGGGAACCCCGACGACGCGCACCGCCTCTGCGGGCACCGCACGGCCGCCCGCCGACGGCGAGTCCACGTCGCGGACCCGGGCCACCACGGTGACCGAGTCGAACACGGCGAGGTAGCGCTCCCAGAAGCCCCGGTCCAGCTCCTGAGGCGAGTGCACCACGCCGTCGCGGGCCCTCTCGAATCTCGCCTCGACCCCGAGGAGCAGGTCGGCGGAGCTGCTC
>CAYXHU010000420.1:0-2400 GCA_964464675.1 uncultured Acidimicrobiia bacterium | reverse complement strand
GCGGTCACGATGAGCACGTTGCGGCCCAGGAGATCGGCGGCCCTGGCGGCGTCGGCGGTGATCCCCTCGACGCAGCGCTCCCGGAACATCGTCGCTGCAGCCGTCAGCAGCCCGATCGACTCCAACAGGTTGCGGGCGATCAGCGGCATCATCACGTTCAGCTCGAAGTTGCCGCTGGCCCCGCCCCAGGTGATCGCCGCGTCGTTGCCGATCACCTGGGCGGCCGCCTGGATGACCGCCTCCGGGATCACCGGGTTCACCTTGCCCGGCATGATCGACGACCCCGGCTGCAGGGCCGGGAGCCGGATCTCCCCGATCCCGGTGCTCGGGCCTGAGGCCAGCCAGCGCACGTCGTTGGCGATCTTGAAGAACGCGGCGGCCACCGTCTTCAGCGCTCCGGAAGCCTGCACCGAGGCGTCGCGCGCCCCCTGCGCCTCGAAGTGGTCGGAGGCCTCCCGGAAGGGATGCCCGGTTCGCTCGGCCAGGCCGGAGATCACCGACGCGGCGAACCCGGCGGGGGCGTTGATACCGGTGCCTACCGCCGTGCCGCCCAGCGGCAGTTCGAGCAGATCGGGCACCGCGGCCTCGACCCGGGCGGCTCCCTTTCGCACCTGGGCGGCATAGCCGCCGAATTCCTGGCCGAGCCGCACCGGGGTGGCATCCATGAGGTGGGTGCGGCCCGACTTCAGCACCCCGTCGAACTCGGCCGCCTTGGCTTCCAGTGCCCCGGCCAGCGCGTCGAGGGCCGGGATGAGATCCTCCCGCAACGCACCGACCGCCGCCACGTGGATCGCCGTCGGCACGACGTCGTTCGAGGACTGGCCGGCGTTCACGTGGTCGTTGGGATGCACCGTGCGGTCCCCCACGACGCCCCCGAGGAGCACGCCGGCCCGGTTGGCGATCACCTCGTTGGCGTTCATGTTCATCGACGTGCCAGAGCCGCTCTGGAAGACGTCGGTGACGAACAGGCCGCCACCCACGACGAACTGGTCGTCGTGTGCCCCGGCGGCCACCTCGTCGGCTGCGGCTGCGATCGCGCCGGCCGTCTCAGACGGGAGCACGCCGATCCGGCCGTTCACCCGGGCCGACTCGGCCTTGATGAGCCCGAGGGCGCGGACGAACCTGGTCCCGCTGCGGTCGGCCCCTCCCATCGGGAAGTTGTCTACGGCGCGCTGCGTCGAAGCTCCCCACCACGCCCCGTCCGGGACCCGGACCTCGCCCATCGAGTCGCGTTCGATCCTCATGTTCCGGTCACCTCCAGGTCGGAGAGGCGGCCCGGCTCACGGGCCGCGCCGTCTCGCGGGCGGGTCGTGGATCTGCCGACACGGCCGGGTCACAGGCCGGCGAGGAAGTCCTCGCCGCCGTCGGGCTCCCCGTCGCCGACCCCGAGCTCGCGGCGCAGGGTGTCGTAGCCCTTGGCTTCGAGCTCGTGCGCGAGTTCCGGCCCTCCGGACTGCACGATCCTGCCACCCATCATGATGTGCACGCGATCGGGTGTGATGTACCGGAGGATGCGGCTGTAGTGGGTGATGATGAGCACACCCAGCTCAGGGGCCCGCATCGCTTCAACGGCGGCGGCCACCTCCCGCACCGCGTCGATGTCGAGGCCCGAGTCGGTCTCGTCGAGGATCGCCACCTTGGGCCGCAGCACCGACAGCTGGAGCATCTCCGAGCGCTTCTTCTCGCCGCCGGACAAGCCCTCGTTGACCGGCCGGTCGAGGAACGGCTCCATCTCCAGGGTGCGGGCGGCTGTCGTCATCCGCTCGCCGAACCCATCCCGCCCCACCGCCTCGTCGATCTCGGTGAGGAGGTCGCTGAGCGTGACCCCGGGGATCTCGACCGGATACTGGAACGCCTCGAACAGCCCGGCGCGGGCCCGGGCATCCACCGGCATCCCGAGCACCTCGGTGCCGCCCACCAGGGCGGAGCCGGCCGGCTCGTAGCCAGGCTTGCCCATGAGGACGTGACAGAGCGTGGACTTGCCGGACCCATTGGGGCCCATGAGGGCGTGCACCTCTCCATACGGAACCTCGAGATCCACGCCCTTGAGGATGTGGAGGTCGCCCAGACGGGCGTGGAGTCCGGTGACTTTCAGGGCGTTGCTCACGATGCCTCCACCTCCAGGAACACGTCGCCGCCGGACACGTCGGCGTGGTACACCGCCACGGGCTTCGTAGCCGGGAGCGACAGCGCCTCGCCGGTGGCGATGTCGAACTCGGCGCCGTGCCGGGGACACTCGACGGTGCCGTCGTACACCTCACCCTCGGCCAGCGAGGCCTCCGCATGGCTGCACCGATCGGCTACAGCGTGTACCTCGTCGCCCATCCGGAACAGCGCAATGCGATGGCCGTCGAATTCGACGCGTACGCCGCGGCCGTCCGGCAGTTCTCCGAGGGCGGC